>CAZTHW010000196.1:0-5301 GCA_964613595.1 uncultured Desulfobacteraceae bacterium
GTAAAAGTCAGCAATGGCAAGGCTTTATCAGAAAAGCGAAACTTGTCAATACACCAGAGACGTTCGAGGAAGTGGTTGAAGGGGTAAGGGTCTTCCTTGGACCTGTTACAGCCACTCTTGCCCGGGGCCAACCATTTCGCAGTATTTGGCATGCCCCCGGACCTTGGCGTGACTGACTATAAATTACCATATTCTCTTGTTACTGCCATAATTTTTTTATGGCGGTATTTTTGGTAACACCAGCCTGTTTTGGACAATAACATTCTGATTTTATTAGTTGAATGGTGGAGGCGGCGGGAGTCGAACCCGCGTCCGGAAACATTCCACAACGGCATCTACATACTTAGTCTGAATTTTGGATTTCGCAGTTTACGGCTCCTTCAGACTGGATCCGCAAACCGCTAGCCTGTTTGATTTTCGCCTTACCGGGAACAGGCATTCCGGATCGGCTATCCTGCTAGTCGACGCCCTGTACCGGGTCCGCAGGAGAAAACCCGGAAGGACGCTAGCTGCTTTTAAGCAGCTAGGGCGTAGTTATAGTCGTCTGCTTTTGTGTTTAGACGCCGCCGGTTTTTACGAGCCAGCGGAACTCGGTATGCAGCCATTGCTTCCATGTCCCCGTCGAAGCCGTTTCGCCCCCTCATTTGCGGAAAGCCGTTTCGATGGGTCTTAGAAGCTTTGTTTATAAAATAATGAATCCGGGCCGGATTGTCAACCAGAAGAGAAAAAAGGCTGATCAAAAAACCGGTCCCCTTTTTTTACATGGCGTTTTTTTTGGCGCGGTCCATTTCACGCTTGACCTCGCGTTCCTTGATGGCGCTGCGCTTGTCGTATTTGCGCTTACCCCTGACCAGGGCCATGTTCACCTTGGCCTTGCCGTCTTTGAAATAGACCCGCAGGGGGACCAGGGCGTAGCCCTTTTCCTTGATTTTTCCGTAGAGCCGCTTGAGCTCGGATTTGTGCATGAGCAGCTTTCTGGGGCGTTCCGGCTCGTGGTTGTCATAATAGGCAAACGGGTAGGCCGCGATATGCATCTGGTAGAGCCAGAGCTCGCCTTTGTGGAACTTGCCGTAGGCGTCCTTGAGATTGGCGCGTCCCTCGCGCAGGGACTTGACCTCTGTTCCCCGCAGCACCATGCCGGTTTCGAATTCGTCCAGGATGAAATACTCATGCCGGGCTTTGCGGTTTTCAGAAACTTTTTTCGTGTGTTCGTAAGTCATCGGGTGATTTTCCGCTGTGGCACTGTCGGCTTTTTGCGATTGCGTTATTCGGCGTAAATGTCTTCGAAAAGAAGCTCGCCGTAATTGTCCTTGATTATCTGGTGCAGGTCTGCTGCAGATGATTGGGCAAGGAGCGTGGACATGAGTTTCTCGGCGTCGTTAACGTTGATCTTGCGGATCAGGTTTTTGATTTCCGGGATGCTTTGCGGAGCCATGCTCAGCTCCTCGATGCCCAGGCCCAGGAGGATGGGCAGATTGATGGGGTCTGCCGCCATCTCCCCGCACATGTAGGTTTTCTTGTTCTTGTGCCGCCCGGCATCCACCACGTGGCGGATCAGCCGGATGACCGCCGGGTGCAGGGGATTGTAGAGATGGGCCACGTGCCGGTTGCCCCGGTCAATGGCCAGGGTGTACTGCACCAGGTCGTTGGTGCCGATGCTGAAAAAATCCGCCAGGTCCGCCAGCATGTCTGCCATCAGGGCGGCCGAGGGGATCTCGATCATGATGCCGACTTCAATGTCGCGCTTGTATTCGATGCCTTGCTCTTCCAGTTCGGCAGCGGCCTCGTCAAGCAGGCGGATGGTCTCGGTTACCTCCTCTGCGCAGGATATCATGGGCAAGAGCAGCCGGACGTATCCGTGAGCCGCGGCCCGCATGATGGCGCGCAGCTGCGTTTTGAAGATATCCGGCCTTTTCAGGCAGAAGCGGATTGCACGCAGTCCCAGGGCGGGGTTGGCCTCCTCGGGCGTGGGCATGGTCGAGACTTCCTTGTCCCCGTTGATGTCCAGGGAGCGGATGGTTACCGGCAGGGGCGCCATGAGTTCCACGACTTCCTTGTACTGGTCGTAGAGCTCCTGTTCGCCGGGAAAATCGATCCGGGACAGATACAGAAATTCGGTGCGGAAAAGGCCGATGCCGTCGCCGCCGTGGTCCTTGACCGCCACGACCTCCTCGGGCAGCTCGATGTTGCCCATGACCCGAAAAAGCTTGTTGTCCGCCGAGGTGGCCGGCAGATCGCCCCTGCGAATGACTTCCTTTTTGTGTTCCTCGTACCTGCGGGAGAGTTCCTCGTATCGCAGTAGTGTCTCTTCTGAGGGGTTGACGATCACGATGCCTTCGTTGCCGTCGACAATGATCAGGTCTTCGCTCTTGATCATGGCGGTGGCCTGTTCCAGTCCGAGTACCGCCGGAAGTTCCAGGGTCCGGGCAATGATGCTGGTATGCGATGTTTTGCCGCCCCGGTCGGTGATAAATCCCATGACCCGGTCAAGGTTGATCTGGCTGGTCTCCGCGGGGGACAGGTTCTTTGCCACCAGTATGACCCGCTTGTTGATCCCGGAGATATCAACGTCATCCGTGCCCATCAGGTGGCGCAGGATCCGGTCGGACACGTGCTCGATGTCAGCTGCCCGGGCCTGGAGGTAGGGCTCGGAGATGTTTCTGAATATGGCCTTGGCTGAGGCCGATGCCTTTCTGAGCGCCCATTCCGCGTTGATTTGCTCGTTTTCGATCAACTCGATGGTCTTGCCGTAGAGCATCTTGTCCTTGTGCAGCAGCAGGTGGGTCTCCAGGATGTAGGCATGCTGCCGGAGATCCTCGGGGATCTCCTCTATAATGCCGGAAAGCTCGTTTTTTGCCTTGTTTACCGCCTGTTTGAACCGGTTTATCTCCTTTTTCACGCTCTGGGGGTCAAGGTAGTAGCGTTCAATTACATCCACGCCCTCGCGATCCACAAGATAGGCCTTGCCGATGCAGATTCCCTGCGAGCCGCTTATGCCGCGCAGAACGATCTCTTCTGGGTTATCTGTTCCCATATACAGCGGATTTACTCCTTAAAGCCGATTTCAAAAAGGGCGGCGATTTGTTCGAGTACTTCAGTGTCTGACGGGTCTTCTATTCTCAGGGTGATCCGGGAGTCCTTGGTGCCGGACAGCGAGAGAATATCAATAATGCTGCTGGCGTCGACTTTTTCATCGTCCTTGATCAGCCAGACATTGGATGCGGCCTGCATGGCGAGTTTGGCGATCATGGCCGCCGGCCGCGCATGCAGGCCGAGTTCATTGGTAACGGTGACCTCTTTTGACAGTTCCTTTTCCAATCGACTCATTTTATTGGTAATTTGTTAATATAATTTTAAAATTTTAACACGTCAAATCACCGGATGTCAACTAAATCGTTGCGGATAAATAATTGACAAGAACGGGGGGGATTGTTACGAAAGCCGAATGCTTATACAACTCTCAAGGGGAGGCCAATGCAAAAGCAGTATCGCATGGAAGAACTCAAGCTGAGCGAGTCGTGGCGCCTGTTTAAAATCATGGGCGAGTTTGTCGACGGTGTGGAGGCGCTGCATGATCTCGGCCCGGCTGTCAGCATTTTCGGTTCCGCGCGCATGACCCCGGACAATTCCTATTACCAGGCCGCCAGGGAGCTGGCCACAAAGCTTGCGCAAAGCGGCTTTGCCGTGATTACCGGCGGCGGGGGCGGCGTGATGGAGGCGGCCAACAAGGGCGCGGCAGAGGGAAACGGCCAGTCCGTGGGTTTGAACATCATGCTTCCCATGGAGCAAAAGCCCAATTCCTACGTTAACGTCCTGGTTGAGTTCAAGTACTTTTTCGTGCGCAAGGTGATGTTTGTCAAGTATGCTAATGCCTACATCATCATGCCGGGCGGGTTCGGCACGCTGGATGAGCTCTTTGAAGCCGTAACGCTGATTCAGACCGACCGGATCAAGCCATTGCCGGTTATTTTGTTTGGCGTGGACTACTGGAGCGGGCTTTTGGAATGGATCAAGGGGCAGCTTTTGTCCAATCGGATGATTTCGCCCCGGGACCTCGATATTATACAATTAACCGATGACCCGGATGAAATCGTGGAGATTGTCAAGCGGGGCTCGGGCATATAGGACCGGATGCTGTCATGCAAACCGTTCATCGTCTTTTATTCCGGGATAGCCGCAGCATGGATATCCTGGAGGACCAAAGCATTGATCTTGTGGTCACCTCGCCTCCCTATCCCATGATCGGAATGTGGGACGGCGCGTTTTCGGCCATGGATCCGGAGATCGGCCGGGACCTGGCCGATGGCAGCGGGTGGGCGGCCTACGAACGGATGCACAGGCTTCTCGATGCAGTCTGGCAGGGCGTATGCCGGGTGCTCAAGCCGGGCGGGTTTGCCTGCATCAACATCGGCGATGCCGTGCGCAAGCTCGGGGACGACTTTTTTCTCTATCCCAATCATTCCCGGGTGATCCGGGCGTTTCTGGAAAACGGCCTGTCGCCCCTGCCTGCGGTGCTCTGGCGCAAGCAGACCAACGCACCTAACAAGTTCATGGGTTCGGGCATGCTGCCGGCGGGCGCCTACGTGACCCTGGAGCACGAATACGTGTTGATTTTCCGGAAAGGGAGCAAGCGGGCGTTTCAAACACCGGAAGAGCGGCTGCGGCGGCAGAAAAGCGCTATCTTCTGGGAAGAGCGAAACCAGTGGTTCTCGGATATATGGTTTGACCTCAAGGGCGCCCGGCAGCAGATGTTTAATGACAAGCTGCGCAAACGAAGCGGGGCCTTCCCGTTTGAACTGCCCTACCGGCTGATTAGCATGTACTCGGTTATGGGCGACCACGTTCTGGACCCGTTTGCCGGCATGGGCACCACCCTGTTTGCAGCCATGACAGCGGGCAGAAACTGCACCGGCTTTGAAATCGAGCCGGGCTTTTACCCGGAAATCGAGAAAAAGGCCGCCAGTGCCGTGGATTTCGCCAACACGGTCATTCGCGACCGTATCCGGCAGCACCTGGCATTTACAGCCGGGCGGGCGGCATCCCACGGGCCGCTGAAATACCGCAACGAGCCGCACGGCTTTGCCGTGATGACACGGCAGGAAAAGCAATTGCAGCTTCATTTCTTAAAAGACGTGGAAAACCCAGAGCCGGGACGTTTTGTTGTCAATTACCGGCCTCCGGAGGCCGCGGATGGCGAGCCGGAGCAAAACGCGGATGCCGAAGACGGTCATGAAGCGGGCCAACAGTTATTGTTTAGAGACTTTCGTCCATGAATACTGTCTTTTTTGCCCTCGTTGCGGT
>CAZTHW010000197.1:0-5243 GCA_964613595.1 uncultured Desulfobacteraceae bacterium
GAAAAAACAAGGCGGCTTCCCGGACCCTTTCATCCGGGTCCTGCTTGAGTTCCCGTATCATGACTTCCGTGTGCTCTCCCGGGATTTGGAATACGGTATAGGCCGCGGCAATGCGCACCCGGCTCGGATACCTGCGGCGTTTGAAAAGCCTGCGCCTGGGCAGCAGGATTTTTGCCAGCGGCTGGACGAATTCCGGGCTGCCGATTTGGCCCATGGCGCGGCAGACCGCGATCAGCACGTCCGGGTCCGAGGATGTGGTGAGGATCTCGCTCAAGGTGCCCGAGACGCTTTCCGCTTTCCGCCGGCCCAGGGTATGGATGGCTGATACCGCCAGGTCGGTGTCCCGGCTGTAAGCCAGTTCGGCCACCAGGCGGTTTACCTCGGGCCGGTTCAATCGCCGGGCCAGCCGGAAGGCGGCATGCCGCACCGGCTCCTCGGGGTCCATCAGGGTGTACTTGAGCTCCGTGACCAGGTCCGTGGTCACGGAATCGATGACTTCCAGGATGCGCGATTTTTCCTCTGCGCGGCTTTCGTTGATCAACGACTGCTTGAGCTGTTCAATGCCCGGGCTGCCCAGGCGGCCCAGCAGTTCTGCGGCCAGCCGCCGCGGGTGAATTTCCTTTTCCTGCCGGATGAAGTCCACCAGCATCGGGGCCACGCCCCGGCCCATGGTGCTGATGAGCTGGCCGGCTTCCTGGCGGCGCTGCTTGTCCGAAGACTTCAGATCCGAGGTCAGCGCGTCCACGATCCGGGGATCCAGGTATTTTCCAAAGGCGTGGGACCGGTTACGGACTTCTGCGGGGGCGGCTTCGCCGAATCCGGAATGTTCCTGCAGCCGGGTAAAAATCCGGGCCGCGGAAGAATACTCGCCGAACAGGATCAATTCCGCTGCGGCCTCGCGCAGTTCTTCCGCGCCCTGGTCCACGTGATCGCCGGTTTCGGCCGCTTCAAAAACCGGAATCAGGTGCCTGACGACCAGGTTGATATATGCCGGGCTCGGCTGCCAGTCGGGCGGGCTTAAAATCGCGCCGAAAGTGTCGAGAATGGCCTTTTTCCCCGATTCTCCGGATTTCGGGAATTTTTGCGCAATCTGCTCCAGTATGGCGGACATGCGCTCGGTTTCGTCGTTTAGGAACAGATCCCGAAGCTGCCTGACCAGAGTTTCATCATCGCTTTGGTCAGCCGGCACAGACTCTGATGCTTCGGGTTCCCGGGCCGGATCGGGACTTTCGGCCCCGGTTTCCGGGTCAGTACTTTGCTGCGGGTGCGGAGCGGTGGCTTCGGTTTCGGGGGTTGCCTGCGGGCGGATTTGCCGGACCCTGTAAATCCGCTGATCGAAAAAAAGGCCCGACAGGTCCCGGGTGCTGGAAAACTCCTGCCAGAATGCGCTGTTGAGTTTTTGCTCCGGGGTCTGAAACAGGGTGTTAAAAAAAGCAAAGAGGTCGTCTTCGGAAATTTCCTTTGAAAATGTCAGGCTGCTCAAGCCCGCATTTGTAAGCATTTTCACCATGGCCTCCCAAAGGGCCTCAAATCCCGTGGGATCGACTTTTATGCCGTTGACCAGCAGCGCGTGATCGATCCGGGCAATGGTAAATTGCGGATTTTCCGAAAGATACGCGTGGAGTTCTTTGGCCAGCCGTGATACCGCCCTTCTTGCCACAGGCCCGCCGGCGGGATAGAGCTTGAGCTGGCTGTAGGTGCCCAGCAGGTGGCTGATTACCCTGCGGATTTTCCTTAAATGCGGTTCCGGGTACGGGGTGTCCGCATCCGGGCGCAGTCCCATTATTTCCGGGGGGATTTCGCTTTCCGTCCCGGACTCGGCTTCTTCCTCCGCGGTCGTGCCCGAGGGCCTTTTCGTATAAGCCACCTGGCGAATATCGATATGGGGCAGTTCCCGGTTTTGCAGAAAGGATTGCCAGAATCCGGGCGGGATGGTTTTGCGGTCTGTCCGGCTGATTTCATCGAGCAGGGTCTGCAGCTCGGCCTCGGTGAGGCCCTGTTTAAAGACCAGGGACTTGATCTCCAGCCGGTCGAGCAGTTCCAGGATTTTTTCGGCCAGCGCGGGCCAGGTGCCGGAGTCGAGTTCCTCTCCGTTGATCCAGATTTTTTGCTGCTGGCCGGTCACGGAAACACTGGCATTGCGTTGAAAAATCCGTTCCAGCAGTTTGAGCAGGTCCCTTGCCGCACTGGTCACGGATTTGCTTCCGGCCGGATACAGCCGGGTATTGCGCACGGCTACCAGCAGGGCCCGCAGCAGGAACGGGATCAACTCAAGGCTCCGGCGGCTCAATGCAACCTCGCCCAGCCCCTCCACGGTCCCGGAGGTCGGGGGTTTTTCTTCAGCCTCGGGTTCGGTCGTTTCGAGGGCTTTTTCGAGATCCTGCTCGTCAAATACCAGTTGGTTGCGGGTTTCCTGGAACTCTTCCCAGGCCCCGGCCTTTTCCGGGTCATCTGCGCGGCTGAAGTGATGGGCCAGAAATGAAGCCGAGGGCAGCAGGTTTTGTTCAAAAAGCTTTTCCTGGTACGTGCCGATTTCCCTGTGAAGCACCCGCTTTTCTTCCGGGGAAATGCCGTCGTATATGATATTCCTGACCTGTTTGCTGGAAAACCGGATATTTTCATCGTTTTCGGCAAATTCTGTGTGCACGATTCCCTGTTCCTCCGCGGTTTTGACGATGTCATAGAGCCGGGCGGAATGATCCCGGGTAATACCGGCCAGCATGCTCAGGAAACTCGTCTCTCCGAACGCCGAGGCCCGGTCCAGGAATTTTCGGCTTTGTTCATCCAGGACTTCCATTTTGTCGTGTACGATTTCCTCCAGAGAACGGGGGAAGTAGTCCTTGTCCGGAGAGGAGATGCCCCATTTTTCTTCCTGCATGAAAATATGGCCGTCCCGGATCATTTTCCGGATCAGTTCCACCAGAAACAGCGGATTGCCCTGGGTGACCCGGGCCATTTCACTGCCCAGCCCGGCTGGCAGATCAATGCCCGAAAAAAGCATGCGAAGGTATTTTGCAATATCCTCCTCTGCAAGCGGGGTCAGCACAAAGTCCTGGATGTCGAGTTCTTCGGCGTAAGCGTTTCGGAAAAGCTCCAGGGGAACGGATTCCCCTGCGGTTTGCTCCTCCAGGGATGCCGTGGCGCAGACAAATATCAGCAGGTCCTCGGATTTCATGAGCATCCGGATCAAATGAAGCGAGGCCGGATCGCAGAAGTGAAAGTCGTCAATGAGCAGAACCAGCGGCTTTTTGCCGGCCAGTCGGCCCAGAAACCGGGTAAAGGTTTCAAAAATGGCTTCGCGTTCCCGGGGATCGTCTTCAGCAGCCGGCGGGGAGCCGCCTTTGAGCTGGGGGATCACCTGGGCAAGCCGGGAAATATCTTTCTCGGCCAGGGATTCGAGAACCGAAAGGCCCTTGTCCGGCAACTGGTTCATCAGGCCCATGGCAACGTATGCGGCCATGTAGTAGGGCCGGAATGCTTCCTGGACCACCCCGTTGATACGAATCGGGCGCAGACGGGTTTTTTCCAGGTTTTCCTGGATGGTGGCCAGAAAGCTGGTCTTGCCCATGCCGGGTTCCCCTTCGGCAATGATTACCCGGCTGGTGCCTCCGGCCACTTTTTTGAGCGCCTCGCTGACCCTGGCAAGCTGTGTTTTCCGGCCGGCAATGCCTGCGCTGTCAAGATAACGAAGCGCCATTTTCGGAAACACATCCGTACTGACAAGCTCTGCGGCATCCGCGCTTCGGTCCCGGCCCGACTGCTTGGCGTGATACATGGCGGTATCCGCCTTGTGTATCAGGGTTTTGCCGTCTGCGGCATCCTCGGGCGCCGCGGAAATGCCGATGCTGACCGTCATCGGTATTTCCGCGGCGACCTCTGCCGGGGAAAACGGGTTTTTGCGGACCAGGTCAAGCAGCTTTTGGGCAAGTGCGCGCGCGTAGGGTTTTTGTCCTTTCGGCAGCACAATCAGGAAGTTGTCCCCTGCATACCGGACCGGGATCGCGCTTCTGGGAAGGGCGTTTTTGATGATTTCAGCGGCGTGCACCATGGCCTGGTCGCCAACATCATGGCCGTACTGATCGTTGATCCGCTTGAAATAGTCCACGTCGATCATCAGCAGGCAAAGCGGGTTTTGTTCAAGCGCGGCCCAGTTGACGCGGTTTTTGAAGTAGTGCAGCAGATAGCGCCGGTTGTTCAGGCCCGTGACTTCATCTTCGAAGATGAGCGCGGCGGGGTCTCTGCCAGCGTTTTGGAGGAAATAGAAAAATTTTTGATACTGCATTCAGCCCCCTGATGGGAAAGCACCTTGCATGATATCTGACAATTTTAAAATGATCATAAAAAAAAACAAGTTAAATGGCAAACAGAAATCGTGTTTTTTCAAGCCGAAATCCGCCGCCGGGGTTGCGCGGATCGATCCGCGCGTTAGATTTGTAATAAATAGCGGCAAAAAGGGGGAGGCCATGAAAACCGCGGCTGATATTTTACGGGAAAAAAGAACGTCCCGCCTGGTGGAAATCCCGCATGACGCCACGATCATGGAGGCTGCCGCCCGGATGGCCGGCGAGCGGGTCGGCTCCATTCTGGTGCGCAAAAACGATCAGATTGTCGGCATTTGGACCGAACGTGATTTTCTCCACAACATGCTCGAGCCTGGTTTTGACCCGCACCGTGCCTCGGTGGGCGATTACATGCAGACCGCGCTGGTGGCCGTGTCAGCAGACACGCCCGTTTACCGGCTGGAGGAAATGTTTCTGGGGCTTTTTATTCGTCATCTTCTGGTCAAGGCAAACGAGGCCTACCTGGGACTGCTTTCCATCGGGGACGTGCTGCGTTCCAGCCTTCTGGAAAAAGACCGGGAGATCCGGGAGTTAAACCGGATCGCCAGTTGGGAGTATTATGAAAACTGGGCCTGGCATCACAAGTATGAGCCCAAAACCGGTCGCGGTCACGAGGATGAAGCCGAATAAGAGGGGCGCCTTTACGCGTTTGCCGCTGCGGCCGCCGGCATGGTCACGGTAAAGCGGGTTCCTTCGCCCGGCTCGGATTCCACGTGAATTTGTCCGCCGTGCTGGGCAACTACCTTTTGGGCGATAAACAGACCCAGCCCGGTGCCCCGGCTGCCCTTGGTGGAATAGAATTTGCTGAAAATTTGATCTTTCTGCTCCGCATCCCTGCCCGGACCGTTATGACTTAATTCCTTAAAAAAATACAAAATATTGATCCGTGTAAAAATTTGAAAC
>CAZTHW010000198.1:0-5232 GCA_964613595.1 uncultured Desulfobacteraceae bacterium
GTTAAGTTTTAAGTGATTAAGTGTTAAGTAAAATCAAGAAGTTATTTTTTTATTGTTTGGCGATTATACCAGTTTTAGGACTTTTTACGGTGCCATCAAAACTTCAACCTATAAAAAAATCGCCGGGCGAAAAATTTCGCCCGGCGATTTTTTGTAAAGCCTTCAGTGCTTGATGCCAACCAATTATCTATAACCACGAAGAGCGCGAAGCGCACGAAGAAAAAATAATAGAACAAGCTTTTACTTCGTGATCTTCGTGTGCTTCGTGGTTTCAGAAAAACGCTTACGCAAATGCTTCCATCACCTCGCTCGGGATATCGGCGTTTGTGTGCACCCGCTGCACATCGTCGTTGTCATCAAGCGCGTTCATCAGCTTGAGCATTTTTTCCGCATCCGAGCCGGTCAGGCTGATGGTGGTCTGGGGCAGCATGGTCACCTCTTCGCCCTCGAAGGCAACCCCGGCCTCCCGCAGGGCCGCCTTGACATGCTCGAACTTGTCCGGCGGCGTGATGATTTCAAACACGTCTTCTTCGTCTCGGATGTCTTCGGCACCGGCTTCAAGCGCGGTCTCCATGAGGGTTTCCTCGTCTGCATCGCTTTTTTTGACCGGAATCCATCCCTTCTTGTCAAACACCCAGGACACACATCCGTTTTCCCCCATGCTGCCGCCGTGCTTGCTGAAAATGTGGCGGATATCGGCAACCGTGCGGTTCTTGTTGTCTGACAGGGATTCCACGTACACGGCCGCCCCGCCCGGCCCGTAGCCCTCGTAGACGTTTTCCTCGTAATTGACCCCTTCGAGCTCGCCCGTGCCCTTCTTGACGGCCCGGTCAATGTTTTCCTTGGGCAGATTGTTCTGCTTGGCCTTTTCCAGCACCGTGCGCAGCCGGGGATTGGCATCCGGATCGCCTCCGCCCATGCGGGCGGCCACGATGATTTCCTTGACGATCTTGGTGAAAATCTTGCCGCGCTTGGCATCCTCGGCGCTTTTTTTATGCTTGATGTTTGCCCACTTGCTGTGTCCCGCCATTTATGCCTCCTGTTTTTTCCCCATGCCGATAATGTAGATCTCCTTGCTTTCCTTTCTGCAGCTCCGGGGCTTGAATATCTTCATGTTCTCAAACCGGGCCCGGACCGATTCGGAAAACGCCTTGAAATCCGAGCCCTGAAATATCTTGCACACGAACGCGCCGCCCGGCCTAAGCGCCCGATCGGCCACGTAAAGCGCCATTTCGCACAACTGCTCGGAACGGACGGCATCCACTTCCTTGCGGCCCGTGGTCGAAGGCGCCATATCGCTTAACACCGCATCCACGCCCGGGTCAATGACTTCCCACGCAGGCGGCTCCAGTTCGTTTATATCCATTTGAAATATAAGCATATTTGCACGATCTTCAACGTCCGCGGGCTTCGGGTCCACCCCGATCACGCGCCCGGACGGGCCCACCAGGTCGGCTGCATAACAAAGCCACGATCCCGGGGCGCATCCCAGGTCCAGGACCGTGTGGCCCGGCCGGATCAGGCGGTATTTTTCCTGGATCTCCCGTAGCTTGTACACGGACCTGGCCGGGAACCGATCCTTTTTGGCCTGCCGGGCGTAGTAATCCGGCTGCGCCCGGCTGCCGGCACCGGATTTTGATTTCTTCCGCGTCATATCAAATTTTCAAATGTAGGGGCGGACCTGTGTGTCCGCCCTTATCAAAACAGGATTTCCATCATCTCGGGCAGCCGGTTGATGCCGATGAGCTCGATTCCCTTTGTCGTGCCCACCTGCTTGATACTGCTTTTGGGCACAATGCACCGGGTAAACCCCATTTTCTGCACCTCCGCGATCCGGGGCGCCAGGTGGGAGATCCCGCGGACCTCGCCGGTCAGGCCCACCTCGCCCAAAAGAAGCATCCCCTCGGGCACGGCCCGGTCCAGGAAACTCGAGGCCACCGCCGCAATGATGCCCAGATCCACGGCCGGCTCGGATACCCGGACCCCGCCGGCCACGTTCATGAAAATATCCTGGCCGGCCACGTTGAGTCCCAGTTTTTTCTCCATCACGGCCACCAGCAGGGAAACCCGGTTGTAATCCAGACCCAGGACCGTGCGCCGGGGCGTGGCATAACCGGTTCCGGAAATCAGGGCCTGGAGCTCCACCAGGATGGGCCGGGTGCCCTCCATGCACGCGGTGACCACCGATCCGGGCGCACTTAAGGCCCGCTCGGATAAAAATACCGCAGACGGGTTGGCCACCTCTTCGAGGCCCGATTCCTTCATTTCAAATACGCCGATTTCGTTGGTGGAGCCGAAACGGTTCTTGACCGCCCGCAGAATCCGGAACATGTGGTTCTGGTCGCCCTCGAAATACAGCACCGTGTCCACCATGTGCTCCATGAGCCGGGGGCCCGCAATGGCACCCTCCTTGGTGACATGCCCGATCAAAAACGTCGGTATCCCTGTCTGCTTGGCCATTACCATCAGCTTCATGGTGGACTCGCGCACCTGGGCCACGCTGCCCGGCGCAGAAGCCGCGTCATGGGAAAACATGGTCTGGATGGAATCAATGACCAGCGCCTCGGGCTGCTGATCATGGACCATCTGTATGATGGCGTCAATGTCGATCTCCGAGACCGCGTACATGCCGGGAGCCGAGGCCGCCAGCCGTCGGCTGCGCATCTTGAGCTGCCGGGCCGATTCCTCGCCCGAAACATAAAGGACCTTGCGCTGCTTTGCCGCCAGTTGCTGGAAAACCTGCAGCAGCAACGTGGACTTGCCAATACCCGGATCGCCGCCGATTAACACCAGGCTGCCCGGAATGATCCCGTTTCCCAGCACCCGGTCAAATTCCGCCACCCCGGTATGGATGCGCTCTTCTTCTCCCAGTTCAACCGAGTCAATCGGCACGGCCTGCGGCTTTTCCAGCCGCCCTTTTCCTTTTCCTGCCGCAGGCCCGGTTTCCGCGGTCTGCTCTGCCAGGCTGTCCCACTGCCCGCAGTCCGGACAGCGCCCCATCCACCGGGGCGTCTGGTGGCCGCATGTCTGGCAGCGGTATATGGTTCGGGCGGATTTTTTCATCACCTGTTTTTTGCCTGTTCAAAGCTTGATGAACTCGTAAAAAGTCTAACTTCAGATGGCGCCGTAAAAAGTTCAAGATCAAGGCTTGCGCAATTTCGAAGAATGCAGTCACGCCGTTGGCGTGATGAAATTCTGAGAAATTGCGCGTAACGCAGATATTGGACTTTTTACGGTGCCATCAAGTGTTAAGTAAAATCGGAGGGTTATTTTCTTGTTGTTAGCCGGTCAGGCAAATTTCAGGGTATCTACGAACGTCACCAGCCCGGCCACGGTGCTTTTTTAGCAGAATTTTCGGGCTTCGGGGAATAACAGAGAACCGCTTTCGGCCTTTTTCCCACCTGGAACTGCTGCGTTCCTGCACCGGCTTTTGACAATCTCCGAGCAATGCCGTATGATTAATTTGAACCGGATTTTTCCCGAAACCTGGAGGCGAAGCAAAGATCCCCAACCGCTGATTTGCCGGGATACCGCCAAATGCCCGAAAACATGAAAAAGCTGTCACCTGCGGGAAAAAAAAAGCTGCTGGCGAAGGCTTTCTGGGATAAACGTATTGACGAAAACCGGCTTTACGAACTTTTGACCGGCAGAATCGAAACAACTCCGGAGATTGACAGAAAAGCGGTTTTCTCCCGCCTTTTATCCACATACGACTGGTTTACGCTGCTCAGATTGATTCCGGAACACCTGCTTGGAGAAGCCCTGGACGACGAGGTGATTAACAGACTCTATCCCCGGCAGATGCGGGAAAAATATAAATATGCCCGAACAATATTATTTAAATAAACTCTATCCGCTTCAGGATGAAGTACTGAATGCACTTGACCGCCTGGGTCTTGATTTTTATCTCTCCGGAGGAACTGCACTCAGCAGGTGTTTTCTTGGGCACAGATACTCGGATGACCTTGATTTGTTTGTTAACAGCCATCCGGATTTCAAAAAGCAGTGCGAAAAGCTCGTCAGCCGCCTCAAGAATATCTTCAATAATTGCAGCATAACAATTACAGCGGAATCTTTCCTGCGAATGTTTGTGGAAAAGCAGCAGATGACGCTGAAAGTTGATTGCATCAATGATGTTCCCTTTCATTATGGCGGATTTGAAGAATGCGGCTTTTTCGGACGGGTTGATAACTGGAGAAATATCCTGTCCAACAAGATATGCGCTTTGAGCCGAATGGATCCCAAGGATTACGGGGACTTGCTATATATTGCAAGAAAATACCGATTCGAGTGGGAAGATATCGTCAAAGAAGCCCGGGAAAAAGATCTGTGGGTCGAACCGATAGCGGTGAGCCAAATGATCCACACGTTCCCGGCACAACACCTGCGCGCACTGAAATGGATCGTCCCTCCGGATATATCCGCGGCAGAACAAGACCTGGCACGGATTTCTGTCGAAATCCTCAAAGGCACTCAAAATTCACTGGCCGACCAGCCCTGAAGCCGCAACAAGTGAATTGACACCGGAAACAAAAGTCCATATAGTGTAGCTACAATGCAGCCACTAACCGGGAAGAAAATTATGAAAATCATCAGTGATCGGGAATTTCGAAACAACCCGGGAAAAGTCAGATTCTCTCACCCCGCCAGGCCTACGATTTGATTTGCGGATCATGACAAGCGCTCTCACAATACGGCCTTTTAACCCGTGTCCGGTCTCTTTTGAAATTTTTTTCTTCGTGTGCTTCGTGTGCTTCGTGGTTCCAAAACGCCCCGCGCCCTTTTGCCGAATGCCCGAAAATGGCCGGGGCAATAAAAAAACATTGCAAAACCCATGCAAATGAAATATAGATCCTTGTTGCCCTGCTGAATTCCAGGGCGATACCGCCTGATTGATCCATCCGCTGTTTGCTGTTCTCCGGTTTTCAAAACCTTCACTTCACAGCCCGGCTGCCGGACAAAAAAAGGCCCTTAAAACCCGCCGCTTAGACCGTCGGAAACAATCTTACATAACAAAAGAGAGAAGACTCCCCATGTCATTGACGCAACAGGAAAATGCGCCCGCGGATTTCCGCGGCCTAAATATCTCCGCCCCGCTGCTGAGGGCCGTGGAAGCATCCGGGTATGAAACCCCCACCCCGATCCAGGCAAAAACCATCCCGCACCTGATGAATGGCAAGGATCTTATCGGCCACGCCCAGACCGGCACGGGCAAGACCGCGGCCTTTGCCC
>CAZTHW010000199.1:0-5221 GCA_964613595.1 uncultured Desulfobacteraceae bacterium
TAGTTACTTGTAAATTCGGGTTTCGCCCCCGGCGAAATGGGGTACTTCCAAGGAAGTCATTTTTTGCGTTCCTGCGAAATTGCACTTCGTTGCCCTGACGGCGGTGCGGAAAAGCGGGTTTTCGAGCGGAAATCGAGGCTCGGAGAGGCTCCTGGAGCGAGGAAACTCCTTTTTCGCACCGCCGATCAGCCAAGGTGCTTACGGATTTCCTTTGTTGCAAAAATACCGCCCTGGCGGGGTAAACAGCTTTTTACGAAACCGTCATTATTGGAACCACGAAGTACACGAAGCGCACAAAGGAAATATTTTTATCGGGTTTTCTTCGTGAACTTCGTGGTTGATTCCAGACTTTTAAGGGAGGGCATCCGTGAGACTCGGATACAGCACCAACGCGTTTACCCGGTTCAGCCTGGATCAGGCAATTGAGAAAATCGCGGACCTGGGGTTTGCCGGCGTGGAAATCATGTGCGACCGGCCGCACCTGTACCCCCCGGATTATGACGCCGATCAGGTGGCGCAAATCAGGGCCCTGCTGGACCGGCACCGGCTCGGGGTGACCAACCTGAACAGTTTTACCCTGTTTGCCGTGGGAGACACGTACCTGCCTTCCTGGATCGAACAGGACCCGGAAAGACGCAGGCAGCGCATTGAGCATACCCGGCAGTGCCTGCACCTGGCCGCAAAACTGGGTGCGCGCAATATTTCCGTGCCGCCGGGCGGACCGCTGAACGGCGCTTCGCAAAACGAGTCAATGATGCTTTTTCATCACGGCATCGAGGCCGTGGTGCCCCTGGCAGAAGAGCTGGGCGTGCGCCTCCTGGTGGAGCCCGAGCCCGGCCTGATGATCGAGCGCACCGGCGAGTTTCTGGATTTTATCCGGCGGGTGGACTCGCCCATGGTGGGGATCAATTTTGATATCGGGCATTTCTTCTGCGCCGGGGAGAACCCGGCAGCCGCCTTTGAAACCCTGTTTGAATGGGTGGGCCACGTGCATATCGAGGATATCGGCAAAAGCCGGATTCATCAGCACATCGTGCCCGGAGACGGGGCCATTGATTTTGCGGAAGTGCTGCAGGCCGTAAACCGTCTGGGATATTCCGGAGACATCTCCCTGGAGCTGTATCCGTACGTCAATGAACCCGCGGCAGCCGGGGCCAAAAGCCTGGAGTTTCTGCGCCCGGCCTTTGTCCGGGCCGGTCTCGAGGTTGACTGATGACAGCCGGGCGGGAAAATATCGACTCCCGGGAAATCGGGCGCTTTTCCGGCCAGGCCCGGTACTGGTGGGACAAAAAGGGTCCTTTGCAGGCCCTGCATGACATCAACCCCCTGCGTGTCGGTTATATCCGGGAGCATTCGGGAATTTCCGGAAAACAGGTGCTTGACGTGGGCTGCGGCGGCGGAATACTGGCCGAAGCCCTGGCCGCCGAAGGCGGGGAAGTGACCGGGGTGGACCTTTCCGACCCCGTGCTTGCAGCGGCCCGGGCCCATGCCCGGCAATCCGGGCTGAACATCGACTACCGGCGGGTTGCGGCGGAAACGCTTGCCCGTGAAAGCCCGGGGCGCTTTGATATTGTGGCGTGCATGGAACTGCTGGAGCACGTGCCGGACCCGCACGCGATCGTGGCGGCCTGCGCGGCCCTGGCAAAGCCGGGCGGCGACATATTTTTTGCCACCATCAACCGCACGCTCCGGTCCTGTTTGCTGGTAATCCTGGCCGCGGAATACCTGCTGGGCATTGCGGAAAAAGGGACCCACGCGTTTTCCCGGTTCATCCGGCCCGATGAGTTGGCGGCGTGGGCCGAAGCCGAGGGTCTGGCGGTGACCGATTGTTCCGGGTTCATGTACATGCCGTTTATCCGCCGGGCCTGGCTTACGCGGCGTTGCGGGATGAATTACGTGATGCATTTGAAAAAATCCCCGTAAATATTATTGTTTATTTTTATAAAACCGGTGCACCGGGCGGAAAGGGGACAGGATCAAAAGAATGAAACGACTGAAAAATCCGGGGTGGTTCGGCCGGCAGCAGCGCGAAAAAGTGCTGGATCCGGATGCGGATGATTCGGGATACACATATTTCGGATTGCGGCACCTGCCCGCGGAAAAAAAGAAGGATGCGGTACGCCGGCATTTCAACCAAGTGGCGCCCAGGTATGACTTCATGAACACGGTGCTGAGTTTTGGCATTCATTATGCCTGGAAGCGGGCGGCCGTGGCCATGATGGGCTTAAAGCCCGGCGACCGGGTCCTGGACGTGTGCGGCGGCACCGGGGACCTGGCCGTTTATGCCGCCGGGCGCATCGGCGGGCAGGGCAGGGTGTTTGTCTACGACATGAACACGGAGATGATGCGCGCCGGCATGATCCGCCCGGAAAACCAGCGTTTGGGCGGCCGCATCCATTATGTCCGGGGGGATGCCGAATGCATGGCCCTGCCGGACAACTGCTTTGACGCGGCCATGGTGGGATTCGGCATCCGCAATCTCACGCACTTAAAACAGGGTTTTGCCGAAATGTACCGGGTGCTCAAACCCGGGGGGCACATGATGTGCCTGGAATTTTCCAGGCCGGTCAACCCGGTTTTCAGAGAGGTCTACGACCTGTACTCGTTTTATGTCATGCCCCTGATCGGCCGGCTGCTGGCCGGATCGAGCCGGTCCTACGCCTGTCTTTCCGAAACCATCCGCATGTTTGCCACGGCAGAAGAATTAAAAGCCATCCTGGCACAAACCGGTTTTGAATCCGTTTCCTACAAGCGCCTGACCAACGGGATTGCCGCCATTCACACCGGGCAAAAGTCTAAGATGACATAGTACGAGAAATGGCTTTGCAGCTATACGTTCGGAAAGGAGTCCGGCAACGACTTATGAAAAACCCTGTATTACAGAACACACAGATCAATAAGAATTGCGTTTCATGCCGTTCGGTTTTTCCGATTTTACAAAGGCCTTATTCGGCCGGGGACATCAGAACGTAGTCACCGGGCTGCACGGTCTGCCCGTCGGCCAGAGAGCAGGACGCCACATCGTCGCGCACCATTTTTTCCACCCGGATCCGGGCTTTGGGCGCATCCGGCACCCAGACCACGGGAAGGCCCGCAGGGGTGTCCACCACCTGACCCGAGGATACCACTGAAAATTCATCCCCGGGCTTGACCCGGCTGGCCGCCCCGGCGCTAATGTAGATGCGGTCCTGCTTGACGGAAAACACCCGGCAGTGGGCGGGCATGACATCGGCCTTTTGCTCGGCAAAATCAAATGCTCGCTGCAGGGCCTGCTGCACGAATTCTTCGGCCTGATCCCGGGCCTCCAAAGTACGGGTCATTTCCATGGGTGTGTAAACATATCCAAGGCCCGAGTCCAACACCCGCAGGCCTATGGCCGCCCGGCCGGGGAACTCTTCGGGCAGGGACAGGGAATCGACTGCCACCAGCATGTGCACCCCGGGATAAAGGGCTGCCTGCTGACCCACGCACAAGAGCCTATCGCGGTTTGCGCAGTCTGCGGCAGAAGCCACATCAGCGATCTGCTCCGGGCCGATCACCCGGCTCTGCTCCAGGGTCAGGCCCGCATCTGCGTGATGCAGCCGCCTGGGAGTGAAATCGTCTTTGGCATCAGGTCCGGCCATGAGCCCGATCTTGTAAATCCCCGTGGAAACGCTTTGCCGAGTGCCAACAGGCTCAGCAGGAGCATATTGGGCCGAAGCCTGCCGGCTTTGAGAATCCCCATACGCCCAGGTGATGCCGGGCTTTTGTTTGGCATCACCGGCGGATTTTTCCGGATAGGTGCGGTTGAGAAAATAGTCTCCGGACAGGGTGCCAGGATGCTCGATGGTCATCCTGCGCACGTCTGCATTGGAATAGGCTTCACCCTCTTTTTTGTCCTCAGACATGATATCCGGCCCGCCCCCTGCCGCGCAGCCGGATAACAGCACCAGGCCAAGTACGCATACCATGAGTTTACCGAATCTGCTTTTTTCCTTGAACATCGCACCCTCCGAAACAAGTACCGGTTTGAACCAAAAAATCCGGGAATGGCGGATTTTGCCCGCCATTCCCGGAAACCTTTGATATTTGATACAGATAATACCAGCTATGACCTAGAACTGCCAGATAAATTCCGCACCCAGACGATAAGCCACGTCATCGCTTTCCTCGCCGGGGCCGGCGCCCGTGGCAGACCGGGCCGCGGTGACATCATCCATCACCTCACCGGGGAACAACAGTGCCGCTTGTCCCTTGACAAAGGTATTCTTGCTCAGTGCAAAGAGCAGTTCATTGTCCCATTCCGTGCCCACGTAGCCGGAATCGATTTTGGTTGCTGTCGCACCATCCACAAAACTTTTGACCGAAAAATCCTCATTCCACCAGAAGGAATTGATATTGGATTTAAACATCAGATATTTCCTGGGCGCCAGGCTGAAGCCAATGCTGCTCATGGTCAGGCCCGGGTTGTCGGCGCGTGCGGTTCCCAGGGCATTGGTATTGGGCAGACCGCCCGCAACCACCGGGGTTCCGTTTCCGTAAAGCCCGGGCAGATAGCTGTAAAGAATAGTACCCATCATGGTGTTACCATCGGCAAGAATTGTATTTTCCGCGCCAAAGGTGGTCCAGCGCTGGGTACTTATCGAGGCGGTATAACCTTCCAGGTTGTCGTCTTCAGGATCATCATCGCCGGAGGTGTAAATGAATCCGAGATGAGGCTTGAACCCGTAACCCACGGAATCGCTCAAATCAAGCTCCAGGTCCCCGGAAAATGCAAAGGCATTGATGTCATAATCATTATGACCATAGGCTGCATAGTATGGATGCTGATCTAGCCCGGTGTCATCGGCCTGGCCGAACTGATAGATTCCTTCCACGAAATAATTGATCATGCCTGCACTGCCTTCATAAATCAGGCCCAGGTGATGGGAATCCGTCTTAGGATTCCTCCTGGGATCTGCGGGTAAAGTCCCATTCTCTACAAGACCGGGGATGGTCAGTGAATCCAACAAGGAACCCGTGGCCAAATTGCGAATCCGGTCATACATGTAAAGACCTGTCAGCCTGTTTGATTCAGAAATGTTGTAATTAAGATAACCGGCATACAAATCCCGGTCCGCATTGTCCTCGTCTGTGAGCCACTCAGAATCCGGATCTGTTCCCCAGTTGTTCTCAGACATCTTGATATAAGCAAGACTGAAATCAAAGGTACCGTAATCCCCGTCCAGCCAGAAACCCGGGG
>CAZTHW010000200.1:0-5215 GCA_964613595.1 uncultured Desulfobacteraceae bacterium
GGTTTGCCGATTATGTGCGGATTGAGATTCCGTTGAGTCTGGTGGTGGCTGCGGCGGTGGTGTGGGCGGTGCAGTGGGCGGTGATGAGCCGGGCGGTGGATGAGCGGGATTACGGCGCTGGCAGGCGGGCTGAAGGGTTTTCGGGTTTTGCCGGGGCGCAGTATGATTTCGGGCTCAGGGCCTGGTATGAAAACCGGCTGGATGCCGCGGAGAATTTTTTCGGGCGGGCCGTGTCCATACACCCGCTGCACGTGAATGCCTGGCTCAAGCTGGCAGAGGTGCGGCAGGCGGCCGGGGATGAAAAGGGTGCGGAAAACATCCTCCGGTTTACCGACCGGCTGGCGGGCGACGTGGTCAAGTGGAAGTGGCGGCAGTTGCTCATGGCCCGGCAGTTGGGCATGGAAGAGATGTTCGTGGATCATGTCAATTTCGTGATTTCCTTCCGCCAACTGCGGGACCAGGCCCTGGACCTGGTGGACCGGCATTTTGACCAGCGCGCGCAAAGGGTTATCGCGGTGCTGGAACCCGGAAATCTGCCGGATTATCTGCGGTGGCTGATGCGCCGGGATCGAATCGAAGACAGCCTGGCCGCCTGGTCGGCGTTGCGCGGCAAACTCGAGGTTGACCGGGAACTTTATGAGCGGTATACTCGTTTTCTGGTCCGGCATAAGGAGATTGCCGCGGCCGTGCGCATCCGGGAGCAGTACACGGGCCTGAAAGACGAGATGGTCAACCCGGGCTTTGAATCGCCGGTATCTGGTCATGTGTTCGGGTGGCAGACGTGGTCCCGAAAACACTGGGACGTGCGGCGGGACCGGTATCAGGCGCAGCAGGGCAATTACGCGCTCCGGGTGGATTTTACCGGGGAGAAAAACATCAATTTTTATCACGTCCGGCAATACGTGCCGGTACAGCCGGGAAAAGCCTACAGTTTATCCTTCCAGTGGCGTTCCAGGAACCTGACCACAGACAAGCGGCCGTTTTTCGAAATCCGGGGGGTGGACTGCCAAAACAGCCGCTGGAAAACCGACATGATCGCCATGGACGCGGACTGGCACGAACAGCGCCTGGCATTTGAACCCGGGCCCGACTGCCGCGCGGTCATGATCCGCATGCGCCGGCACAAAAGCGGCCGGTTTGATAATAAGATTGACGGAACGGTTTGGATCGACGGATTTCAATTAAAATTGAAATAGTTTTAAGTTTTAAGTGTTAAGTTTTAAGATAAAAAGGATTTATTCCGTTTTTTTCTTCTTAACACTTAAAACTTAACACTTAACACTGAAGCGCGGAAACAACGAATGGCAAAAGACAGGAACAACAATAATTTACCGGCTGAAGGCGATGGTGCCGGGTTACCGAGTACCGAATACCGGGAGGGGATTCCGGATACCGAGGAGGAGATCCATCTGCGCGACTACATTGACGTGGTGCTCAGGCGCAAGTGGCTGGTGGTGGGTATTCTCTTTCTGGTTTTCGTCTCCACGCTGATTTTCAGTTTGGCCGCGGAAAAGCGGTATAGTGCTGCCGGCACCCTGGAGGTCAGCCAGGAGGCCCAGCGGGTGACCAAGTTCGAGGAGGTGGTGGAGCAGCGCGTCCGCGCCGAGGAATTTTTAAATACCCAGGTGAGCCTGCTCAAAAGCGATGCCCTGGCAAAGCGGGTGATCCGGTCCCTGGACCTGGCAGAGCACCCGGTGGTCAAGGGCGATGAAGACGAAAAGCCGGGCCTGGCGGCCCGGTTCAAGGGTTTTGTCAAGTCCCTTTTGCCGGAGAAAGATGAGAAGCCGCAGGCCCTGGCAGGCGTGCCCATGGACGAGATCATGGAGGAAAGAAGGGTGATGCGGTTTTTCACGAACAACCTGTCCGTATCGCCCAGCCGGGATTCCATGATTGTCACGGTTTCGTTTATTTCTCCGGACCGGCGGTTGTCCCGCGCCGTGGTCAACGAGCTCATGAGCCAGTATGAGGACTGGAAGATGGACCAGAAGGTGGCGGCCTCGAAAAAGGCGCGCCAGTATCTGATGAAGCAGATCGACCGGGCCAAGATCAACCTGGAAAACGCAGAGGAACAGCAGCACAAGTTTGCCCGGCAGGCCGGGATCGTGTCCCTGGATTCCAAGCTAAACAGCGTGTACAAGCAGTTGGAGCAGATCAACTCGGACCTGGCAGAGGCCGAAGCAGACCTGGTGCGCAAGGAGACCAAGTATCGCCAGGCCCGGGAAGACGGCCCGGAAAACCTGCCCGAGGTGTTAAACAGCGAGCTGATCAACAACCTGAAGTCCGAGTATGCCAAGCTGCGCTCCGACTATGAGAACCTGGTGGAGACCTTTCACGCGGACTACCCTGAGGTAAAGCAGATCAAAAGCCGGATGGACAGCATTGAACAGCGCATCCAGGAGGAATCCCAAAAGATATTCAACTCCATCAAGCACGAGTACCTGACTGCCAAATCCCGCGTGGAAATCCTGGAACAGCGCCTGAAGAAAAGCAAGCAGCGGGCCATGGAGCTAAACGAAAGGGCCACCCAGTATAAGATCATGGCCCGGGAGGTCAACACCAACAAGGCCATCTACCAGAGCCTGCTGGAGCGGGCCAAGGAGATCGAGTCCATGGCCGGGGTGTCGCCGTCCAACATTCAGATCGTGGACCGGGCGGGAATGCCGATTTTTCCGGCAGAACCGGATGTGCGGCGCAACCTGCTGCTGGCCATTGTGCTGGGGCTGATGCTCGGCACGGGTTCGGCTTTCATGGTGGAGTATTTTGCAGACACCATCACCAACCCGGATCAGATATCGGACCGGTTCCAGATTCCGATCCTGGGGGTGATTCCGCTGGAAAAGCCCTCGGGCGATTTCCCCCTGGAGCGGGTTTTTGCAAATGATCCCCGGGCGGCCATGTCCGAGGCCCTGCGCACCAGCAAGGTATCGATCCAGCTTTCCGGGTCTGATTCCACTGCAAAATGCATTGCTTTGAGCAGTACGGCTCCGGGTGAAGGCAAGACCACCATTGCCGCCAACCTGGCCCAGACGTTTGCGGGCTCAGGCGAGCGGGTGCTGCTCATTGATACGGACCTGAGAAAACCCCGCCTGCACAAGATTTTTACGGCCGATGCCGGAAACAACGGCCACGGGCTGTCAAGCTACCTGGCAGGCGTAGTGGATGACAATATTATCAGCAGCACGGACGTGGAAAACCTGTGGTATATTCCTTCCGGCCCGATTCCTCCAAACCCGGTGGAGCTGCTGGCTTCCGACCGCTTTGCCCGGCTGCTGGAAAAGTGCGGAAATGAATATGACCGGATTGTGCTTGATGCCCCGCCGCATCACGGGTTTGCAGATATTTTGGTTCTGTCCCGGCAGGTGGGAGGCATTATCCTGATATGCGGCATGGGCGAGGCCACGCGCGACGGTCTGCGCCACTTCAAGCGGTCCATGAACAACGTGCAGGGCACGGTGCTGGGGTGTATCGTCAACAAGATCAACCTGCACCAGCGATACGGGTATCGGTCCTATTATAAGTATTACCGGGCGTATAATTATGAGTATGGGAAAGAAAAGGGGAAGAAGGTTAAGAAATTGGTGATGAGTGATGAGTGATGGGTGATGAGTGATGGGTAATGAGTGATGGGTGATGGGTGATGGGTGATGAGTGATGAGTGATGAGTGATGAGTGATGAGTGATGAGTGATGAGTGATGGGGCGGAGTTGTGTGTTCGCCCGATAGCGATTTGTGGGGGTCGTGTTAAGAGGTTTTAAGAGAAATAGGGAGCGGCTGCGAAGGCGGGCGGCGGTGGCGGAGTTCCTGCGGGTTGTGCAGGCGTCCGGCAGTACGCCGGAGCTGATTCGGGCGGTGGCTGACCGCCGGTTTTACATGAAGTGCTGCGCGGCCCTGGCCGGCCGGGAAAGCGGCAAGGGCCCGGAAATGCTTCGCCTTTCCCGGGAGCTGGAGCAGGAGGCGCGGCGCAGGGGGCTTTTGCCGGATGATATCAAAAAGCGGCTCGAGCCCGTGGCCAAGGTGCTGGGTCTCGGACCGGCGCAAAAGGCACAGGAAGGGCTGCAGGCGGATTACTACCGGGTGCTCGGGGTTCCCGCGGATGCCGGAGAAGAAGCGGTAAAAAAAGCCTATCACAGAAAGGCCCGGCAGACCCATCCGGATACGCAAAACGGGGACAGGAATCAATTCCTGGCGGTTCTCGAGGCCTACGAGGTGCTGGTCGATCCGGACCGGCGGCGGCATTACGATGCCAGCCGGGCCCATGCCATGCACCTGGTATGGAGCGAAGACGCCCGGCCGGAGCGTCACGGCAAGCCTGCCCAAACCGATCCGCTGGCCGGACAGGAGCGAACCGCGCTTTTGTTAATTGGCGTGGTTGTTGCGGTTTTGGTGGCGGTTGCGGTGGTTGTGGATATGATAATACGGGGATAAAAAAGTGTTAAGTGTTAAGTTCATTAAGTGTTAAGAAAATAAGGAGAACTCCGATTTTATCTTAAAGCTTAAAACTTAATGAACTTAAAACTATTTTTACCTCGCCGGATCGCGGAGCGAGACGCCGGCGCCGGGCACGCCCAGGGTGATTCCCCCGCCGTGAAATACCTTTCCCCAGAAGCTGGATTCCACGAGAATGATATCTCCGTCCTGAATTTCCAGCTTCTCTGACGTCCTGCCGGTTTCGTCAAATTTCAGCCGGAATTTTTCTCTTTCGCCGTTATCCGTCTTGCGCAGCAGAAAGCTTTCATCCTCATCTGCGTAAGGGGCCATTCCGCCTGCCGCCAGCAGGGCCTCGTTTATGCTTACGGCGTCTTTTATGGGGTATTTGCCCGGCCGCCGAACCGCGCCGTCCACGTAGAACGAGCCGGCCTCGGGAATGAAGATCACGTCCCCGCCGTTGATCGCGAGGTTGAGTTCGGTTTTGCCTTCGTTGACGAGCTTGTTCAGGTTGACCATGTAGGTCTGCTCCGAGCCACGGGCTGCGCTGCTCAGCCTTCTGACCTGGGCGATACGGCCGGCTTCCTCTGTTAAACCGCCGGCAAGTGCGATTGCATCAAGCAGGCGCTGGCGGGAGGGGTAGTCGTAAGTGCCCGGGTTTTTCACCTCCCCCACGACCGTGACGCGCTGGCTGTAGTGTTCCTGAACGAAAATGCTGACATGGGGATCCTTGATATAGGTAGTGCGTGAACGAAAACAATAAAAACACAAAATTTTAGTGTGTTATAAA
>CAZTHW010000201.1:0-5140 GCA_964613595.1 uncultured Desulfobacteraceae bacterium
TACATGATCTCTCCCGGCGGCGGCAAAACCGGGGTCAATTTCGACGGATACAAAAACATGGTTGGCGTATTCAATCAGCCCGAATTCGTGCTTTGCGACCCGGAACTGCTGCAGACGCTTTCCGGGGCGGCAATCGCAGACGGGTTTGCTGAGATTGTCAAGCATGCTGCAATTGCGGATTCCGCATATTTTGAATTGCTGGAAGCCCGCGCAGATGAAGTCCTTTTACGGGATCCGGCACTGCTTGAGCGTATTGTCTACGAATCCGTGGTCATCAAGGCCGATATTGTCAACTGCGACGAACGGGAGCAGGGGGAACGTCGAAAGCTGAATTTCGGTCACACCCTGGGCCATGCCATTGAGAAAACCGCTGGCCTGAGCCATGGGGCCGCGGTCAGCATCGGCATGGCTGCTGCAGCCCGGCTTTCTGTCAAAAAGGGGTATCTGCCGGGTTCCGAAGCCGGGCGGCTTGAAGATCTGCTGGTGCGCCTGGGCCTGCCGGTGTCCATGCGCGCAGACCCTGAGAGCGTACTTGACGCCCTGGCCAGGGATAAAAAACGCTGCAATGATGCAGTCCATTTCGTGCTGCTGGAAGGCATCGGAAAAAGCCTTGTCGTGCCCATTGCACTGGCGGAATTAAAAGATGAGCTGACAATGCTGTAGTTTATTTGACGCTGAACCTGGGGTTTTCGATCCGTTCGCTTTTACACACGGGACAGCGCCCGGGCGGGGTAAACCGCTGGCGGTTCGTAAATGCGTATCCGCAGGCAATGCACCTGGCCGGCTTTGTGTTGAGCTTTTTCCCCTGCCTGGGCAGACTTCTGGCAATATGGGGAAGGTGCTCGTATACTTGTTTTTCGCTGATCCCGATTTCCCCGGAAATTTCCCGGGCCTCTGCCGGGTCGCGTTCAAGCAGGTCTATGATCTGCTGGCGGATGGTCGCCATAAAACTTTTTCCTTTTGCTATTCTGCTTCCTGATACCACAGCCCGCCTGCAGGATAAACCAATTTTATGCTTTCAATAACCGGTTATCCTGTATTATAGATAATGCCTGAGTGCAAAACTGATGTTTTTGATCCGAGCAACGTATACCGCGGGAAGAAAGCCGATGAGGGCAAAACCAATTTTCCGGGTCATGGCGGCGGCGCTGCTGATTGCCGTTTTTGTATGGCTGCCGCAGGCATCAGCGGCTAAATGCTATGAAAGAAAAAACGCCGTGGTTCGAGCGGTAAAAAAAGTCAGTCCCGCCGTGGTCAATATCAGCACGCAATACGAGGTTCGCTACCGGAGCAACCCGTTTGCGCATTTTGGCATGGACGATTTTTTCAAGGATTTTTTCGACTCCGGCCCGGAGCGCAAGCGCGAGTTAAACAGCCTGGGTTCCGGGGTGATCATTGACGGCAAGCGCGGATATATCCTGACCAACTCCCACGTGATCGTCAAAAGCGGCAAAGTCAGTGCCGTGTTAAAAGACGGCCGCGAGTTTTCTGCCGAAATTGTGGGCGCGGATCCCGAATCCGACCTTGCGGTTTTGCAGATTGAAACAAAGGCGCCGCTTCCGGCCATTGAAATGGGCAACTCGGATGACTTGATGATCGGCGAGACCGCGATTGCTATCGGCAACCCCTTCGGATTTTCCCACACCGTGACCACCGGCGTGATCAGTGCTGTCAACCGCAGTTTCAAAGCTGAGGATAGGGTGTTTCGTGATTTTATCCAGACGGATGCCTCCATTAATCCGGGCAACAGCGGCGGGCCGTTGCTGAACATCAACGGTGAACTCATCGGTGTCAATACGGCAATATACCGTAATGCCGAGGGCATCGGCTTTGCCATTCCCATCAACCGGGCCCGGAAAATCGTCTCCGATTTAATTGCATACGGCGAGGTGGTGCATGCATGGATCGGGTTGTCTGTTAAGGACCTGGACCAGAACATGGCCGACTACTTTGACCTGGAGGCCGGCACCGGCGTTGCCGTGCAGCACGTGGCTCCGGACAGCCCGGCGGATCAGGCCGGCATCCGGGAGGGTGACATCGTGCTTTCCATCCAGGGAGAACCCGTAAAGGCGGTTTCCGATTATAAGGCAGCCATGCGCGGGGCTGGCAAGGGCGACCGGATCCGCATCAAGGTTTTGCACAACGGCATGCAAAACCAGCTTGATGTCAAGGCCGAACTGTATCCCAGGCGTTTGGCGCCGGGACTGGCCAAGCGGCTGCTGGGCGTCAAGGTGATGGATATTTCAGAAAAACCCCGCTTTGCCGCTCGGATACTTGCGGATTCCGGAGTGATCATCTCCGAGGTCGATCCGCAGTCAAAACTTGGCAGGATCGGGGCAAAACCCGGCGATGTGATTCGTAAAATCGATGAAATCCGAACCGGGGATACCGAGAGTTTTTACGATGCCGTAATCAAATATCGCTGGAAGGATTCCGTGGTGATTCTGCTGCAGCGCGGAAATCAGGGATTTTATATTACCGTGGATTTGTGACGGGGCGAAGCGATGAACTTCATTTCCAGGGTGCTCTCTCATTATCGATCCGTACAGGCCCGGCTAAAAGGGTTCCCCCCGAAAAAGGTGCTGGTGCTCGAGGGCGGGGGAATGCGGGGGATCTTTCTGGTCGGGGTTTTGCAGGCATTCATGGACAGGGGGTATTTTCCCTGGCGGGCGATTATCGGAACTTCTGCGGGTGCGCTTGTCGGCGCTGCATACGGGGCCGGTCAGATTTACCTGGCCAGGGACGCCTTTTTCTCAGAACTGCTTTCAGCTCGCTTTATCCGCATGAGTAACATTTTCCGGCCGGAAAAGCATGTGCTGAACCTGGACTGGATGGTGGATAATTTCATTGAACAGCAAGGCTCCCTGAATCTGCGGCGGCTGCGCACCACCGCGTGCCCGATGATAATTGTTACAACGTGTTTTTACCAGCACGCACCCCTTCAGCCGATGTACCTCAATACCCATTGCGATGATGTGCCCCGGGCGCTGAAGGCCTCGGCGGCCATTCCGTTTTTATACCGCAATTTCGTGGCGTATAAAGACGAGATGCTGATGGATGGCAGCGTATGCGACCCGCTGCCGTATAAAAAGGCCCTGGAAATGGGGTTTTCAGAGCGCGACATCCTGGTGGTGGCCACCCGTCCCCGGGGTTACAGGAAGGTGCGGGAGTCTTTCTGGGTCAAGCGGCTTTATGAATCCTTTTACAAGGAGGAGCAATACCAATACCTGCTTGCCGCCCTGGAGGCGCATTACAGCAGGTATAACCGGCTGCTCGACGAGCTGGAGCAGGATCACGATGGGATTGACGTGATTTATCCGCCCGCGGATTTCAGGGTAAACCGGCTGACCCGGGGAGAGGATAAAATCCTGGAAGGATTTGAACAGGGGGTCAATGCCGCCCGCAGCTACCTGTATAATTTCCGGGAGCACTCCTCATCTGCCAATCCCTGATGCAAACGATATTCAAAGAGGACGAAAATGGGACTGCTTCGCATGTTTGCCGGGAAATCCCCGGAAGTCCATGAAGAAAAAGGAGATGCATACGCCCGGCAGGGGATTTTCGGCGATGCCCGGATTGAATTTGAAAAGGCGCTGCATAAGATCGAAACGCACTTTCCGGAAAAAAGTCATCTTGTGGAGCGCATTACAGAGAAATTCAATTCTGCCGGCGAGTCCCTGGCAGCCGAGCATATGGACAATGCGCGGGCGCTGGCCCAAGCCGGCGACGTGGACCAGGCCGAAGAACTCTATGAACTGGCCCTTGGACTGGCCATGCACGAGAATACCCGCCGGAAAATCGAGCAGGAGTTAGCCCGGACAGTCAGCCCGCCGCCGCAAACCCAAACCCGGAATCCCCAGGAATCCGAATCCCGGGGACCGGACTTTGCGCCCGAAGAGCAGATCGCTGCTGCGGAGGTCGACGACGAAGAGATGTTCTCTGTGCTTTGCAACGCCCTTCCCCGGCAAGTGGCAGAAGCATATCAAAGCTACGGGGATTCGTTTGCGCGCGGCTATGCGGCATTAAACCGGGGAGATTTCGACCGGGCCGTAAGTGAACTGACCCGGGCAATGGCGGAAAGCCAGGGACGCACCACCCTGATTCCCCTGGAACTGGCCACCGCGTATCTGCATACAGAGGAGCACGACATGGGGCGGGAACTGCTGGTGTCTTACATTGAAGAAAATCCTTCGGAAATCCGCGCCTATCAACTCCTCTGCGAGATCTACTGGGAGGCCGGCGAGGTGTCCCGGGCCGGCGATTTGCTGGCATCCGCGCCGGAACAAATCCGCCACAGCCCGTCCATGCTGATGCTGACCGGGGAAACCCGGTTTCAGGCCGGAGATCTGAAAGGTGCAAACGAGGCGTTCCAGGAATATGCCGACACCCACGGCAGCGATGAAATCGTCACCCGGGCGCTGGCCAAAACTGCCGAGGCCGCCGGGCAGATCGAGCATGCACGGGAGTTGTATGCGCAACTCATGAACCAGTGCACTTCGTGCAATACCGCGATAGACCCGTTTATCAAGCGGCGTTTTGCCGAGCTGAGCTACGAAAGCGGGGAGACTTCCGGTAAGCTGCTGGATCTGTTTTTCTCACTGGTTCGCGAGGATCCGGATAACCGGGGGGGTTATTACCAGTACATCGGCCGGATTTATGAAAAGCAGGGCGAGAACCGGGAAGCCAGGCGCTACCTGGGCCTTTCCGGCCAGCCGGGGTAGGGCGCATGCACCGCGATGGTTTTCCGGCCCCGAAAGGCGGCCTCTATCAGTACCTGGTTTCGGCAAATCAGCTCGAAGAAACCCTGGGGTACGGCAGTCTGCTTTTCTTTCCGGGCATGCTTTTTGAAAGCCGGCAGAAGTGGTGGGGCCGGGGCGGGATGCGGGACCAGTCCCACGAAGGCTTAGATATTTGTTTTTTTGCCGATGCCTGCGGCAATTGCTTTCGCCTGGATGAAACCACCCGGGTCCCTGCGGCATTCGACGGGCAGGTGGCCGGGATCATCCCGGACTTTCTGGGAAGCACGGTGATCCTGGCGCATCAGCCCGATGCTCTCGAATGGCCCTTTTTTGTCCTGTATGCGCACCTCCGGCCGGATGCCGGCCTTTGCCAGGGACGGCATCTGTCCGCGGGCCAGACG
>CAZTHW010000202.1:0-5085 GCA_964613595.1 uncultured Desulfobacteraceae bacterium
CGGGTGCACAGCGCCGATAGCATCCGCTCTCCGTCGTGCCCGAAAGGGGCATGGCCGATGTCATGGCCGATGGCCACGGCCTCGATCAGGTCCTCGTTTAACCCCAGAAAACGCCCGATGGTCCGGGCCACCTTGGATACAAGCTGCACATGGAGCATCCGGTGGGTGATGTGATCGTTTCGAATCAGGTAAAACACCTGGGTCTTGTCAATATAGCGGCTGTAGGCAAGCGAATGCAGGATCCGGTCCACGTCCACCGCGTAGTCCTGCCGGTAATCGGCTTCCAGCAGTTTTTCCGGGCGGCGGCGCAAGCCCGCCACGCTCCTGGCCGCCGCAGGGTTGAGCACTTCTTCCTCCCGGTTGTCAAGCAGGGTTTTCAGCCGATCCAGCGGTGGGCGTTCAGATTTCGCCATTTCCGATCTTCGCCTCCATCATCTTCGCATAATCAATGCCGGCCCTGGCAAAGCCGGTTTTTCCGTATTTCATATTGGCTTCGAGGACATAATAACGCCCGTTGCATACGCAGATATCCATGCCCACGTCGTTCCAGCCGCACCGCCGCGCGGTATCCAGGGCCAGTTCACAGGCGCCTGCCGGAACGTTATCCAGGCTGATCCGCCCGCCGCACTCCAGATTGCTCCGGAATTCGCCGGGTGATGCAATGCGCCAGTAGGCAAGGGCGACTGAATCACCGATGATCACCACCCGGATATCCCGGTCAATGGGCAGATATTCCTGGATATAGGCCACCTTGGTCAAATCGCAGTAGGCCGCCAGGTCATCTGCGTTTTCAATCAGGTAAACGCCCCTGCCCAGCGCAGATCCGCGTGGAATTTTGCCCACAACGGGAAACCGGAAACGCGCCGGGATTTTTTCCTGTCGTCTGCGGCCGTAGAAGGCCCGGGTTTCCGGCCGGGGCACGTTTAGCATGGCAAAAAGCGCGCTTTGCTTGATCTTGTCCTGGACAAAACGATAGGTATGCGCGCTCGGGAATATCGGTTTACCCATTGCCGCAAACATGTCGGCATAAAACGTGGATGGATAATAAATTTTTGCGGCTTGACGGATAACTGCGGCATCTTCGGGGGGATAATCCGAAAAATTGGGGCGCACGCCCAGGCAAGTGACATTGGCGCACGCCCGCAGATGCAATTCCAGGGCAACGGCAGGAAATGCGGATTTCATAAGAATTCCGGGATGCTTTTCTCAAGGTCAATCACAGCGGGCGCCTTCGGGAAGCTCGGTGGAAAACGCTTCGGCCGGGGGTTTGATATTGATCCAGCAGCGCTCAACAGAAACCCGCATCCGGTTGCCGGATTCATCTGAAATTTCCAGGGCAAAGGGCATGGATTGGCCATTGACTTGCTGTCGGCTCGTGATTTTTGCCCGGTAGGCGGGACCTCGCCATCCGTAAACCGTCACTTCCCGGACATGGGCCATATCCGGCGAAAACCGGATGGTTTCCACTGTGCCGAAAAACCGCTTCTGCAACACCACCAGCTTCTCCCCGGAATCCATATCATATGCGACTGCTGAATCGTAATCCACCAGCGGCGCCCCGCCGCCCAAAAGCCGCACCAAATCTCCGGCCGCCAGGTCCATGCCGACAAGCGGCGCCAGGCTTCGGTCTCCGGGTGTTTCCCTGCGCAGACAGCCCTCATCCGCGCTGCGGAAAATAAAGTAACATTTGCACGGATCGCAGATCATCCGGGCAAATGCCTGACCCGTCAGGCTCAGGGCCGCAACCCGCAGCCGGCCATCAGGGGCGGCCACCCACGCGGCCCGCACGCCCCACGAGTTGCCGCTGTTTTGGATGCCGATCCGCCCGATGCCCTTGTAGGCGGCCAACTCCGCATTTTTTGCCTTTACGGTGCGCAGCATCCGGGCCGAATCCGGAGCGGAAAGCTGCGAGGAACCCCCCGGGGGCTGCCTGCCGGCACATGCGGCAAGCAGCACCAGACAGAGAAGAAACAGCCACCTGAAAAGCTTCAAGGCTGCACCCCTTGTTTTTCCAAAGCTTCAATCTTATCTGCCAGGGCTTCCTTGTCCTTTTCCCCGCCGGTGGCTTCCCGGGCCTTCCGGTAATACTGCAGGGCCTTTCCCGGCTGGTTGAGCTTGATATACACATCAGCCAGGTGCTCGAGGATCACGGGGTCGTCTGCCACCCGATCAACCGCCCGCTCGAGATATTTCCGGGCCGCTTCGTAGTCGCCCTTGCGGTAATAGACCCATCCCATGCTGTCGAGAATATAGCCGCTGCCGGGCTCCAGATCCAGGGCCTGCCGGATCAGGGACTCGGCCTTGTCAAGCTTTACCCCCTGGTCTGCGTACGTATAGCCCAGATAGTTCAGGGCGTCGGCATTTTCCGGATCCATCCGAATGACCTGCTTCATTTTTTCAATGGCCGCATCCCGGCCTCCCATGCGGTCATAGAGCACCCCGAGTTCGTAGTGGAGTTCCACGTTTTCCGGCTCCATGGAAAGCCCTTTTTTGAGCAGATCCGCAGCCTGATCATAGAGGCCCTGTTCCTGGTAAAAAGCGCTCAAATAAGGAATCAGATCCAACCGGGCGGTGATATCCACATTGTCCATGGCGGTTTCCAGCACGGAAACGGCCTGCCCGGGTTTTTCCTGCTTGTTGTAAATCAGGGCCCGGTGAATCATGGCATCCGGATAAAACGCGGAATCCGGGCCCACGGATTCTAAATGCCCCAGCGCCGGCTCAAACTGCTCCATCATATACCGGGTGGCACCAGCAAGATAATGCAGTGCCGGATCCTCGGGCGCATATTCGAGCATGCCGGACAACACGGTCATGGCATCGGCATATCGCTTTCGGGACAGCAATTGCCGGATCACGTTTCCGACCACCGCTGAATCAGAAGAAACCCGGTCTGCCAGATCCGACCACAGCTCGCCGGCCTTTTTCTTTTCTCCGCGCGTTTCATAAAGAAGGCCGAGCTCAATGGCTGCGGCCACATTATCCGGGTGGCGGGAAAGCAGTTTCTCATACTGGGCCATCGACTGATCCTGCCTGCCCTGCGTATTATAAATTTCAATCAGTCCGACACGGGGTTTGACGAGCTCGGGCTTGATTTCCAGGCTTTTCTCGTAGGCTTCAATGGCCTTTTCAATTTCGCCCATCTGCGTATAGGCCTTTGCCAGATAGTAAAAGCCGGTATAATTTTGTGGAAACCGCTCCACAAAAGGCTCCAGCAGGTCCGCGGCTTTCCTGTACGCCTCGTCCTGCAGATACAGCCGGGCCAGCACCGGGTATATGCCTTCCCGGCCCGGATCCTTTTGCAGCACCTTTTCATAGGCCTGCTGCGCCGCATCATTTTTACCCATGGACTGCCTGATGGAGCCGGCTACAATCAGGGCCTCCACGTTGTCCGGGGCCTGCTCGGCAACCGCCTCCACCAGGGCCAGGGCATCTTCCTTGCGGTCGAGTCCCAGGTAAATCCGGGCAAGGTCCCTTTTTAAAAACAGATCCCCGGGCGATTGTTTAACCGCCTTTTCCATGAATCCGGCGGCTTTTTCCGTCCTGGCGGCCTTGAGTGCAAGCCGGGCACGGATAAAATAATAGTACGCATTGGCCGGGGGCTCGGGTTCAACCGCCCTCACCTGATCATCGGGTTCGGCATGGCCGACCGATGCGGGGGGCGCCGCCGGCTTGCTTCCGGTTGCGCATCCGCCGATGCACAGCATCAATGTCAAAACCGCCGCCGTGAGAATATAATGTAACTTCATTATGTTATTGACCAACATATCAAACGCGGTTTTTCGCCCCGCTACCGCCCGTTTTCCTCGGGATTCTGGTAACTGGCAAAATCCGGGATCTCGTTTTCAAAAAAAGCTCTCATTTTCTTGACGATGTTTTTTTCCAACTGCCGCACCCGCTCCCGGGAAATCTGGTAGGTGTCCCCGATTTCCTGGAGCGTCACGGCCGTATCCGTGAAAACCCGCTTTTCAAAGATATCGAGCTCCCTTTCGGACAACTGCTGTTTGAATTCGCTTACCTTTTCGCGCAGCAGGCCTTCGACCTCTTTGCGGGCCACCTGATTTTCAATGGATTCCGATTCAGAGCTGAAAAAATCACCCCGCTGCGTATCCGAATCGTCCCTGAGCGGCTCGTCCAGGGAAAGATCCCATCCGTCCAGGCGCTGGTCCATGTCGCGCACTTCCTGCTCGGAAACCCCCAGGCGGCTGGAAAGAAGCTTGGTTTCGGGCATAAATCCCTGCTCCACAAGCTTCTGTTTTTCCTTCTTGAGCTTGAAAAACAGCTTGCGCTGTCCCTGGGTCGTGCCGATTTTGACCAGACGCCAGTTGTCCATGATAAATTTCAGGATATAGGCTTTGATCCAGAATGCCGCGTAGTAGGAGAACTTGACGTTCTTGTAGGGATCAAATTTCTGAACAGCTTGCATGAGCCCGATGTTACCCTCCTGGATCAGGTCCATTAAATTCTGCATCCAGGTCCGCTGGAACTCCATGGCGATCTTGACCACAAGCCGCAGATTCGAGGTGGCCAGGATATATGCCGCATCCGGATCGCCCTCCTCCCGGACCCGGCGGCCGAGTTCGATTTCCTGTTCCCGGGTAAGCAGCGGGTATCTGCTGATTTCGGAAAGATATCGCTGAAGCGGATCATAAGGGACCAGGCTCCCTTCTTCCTTGGAGACGGTCACGGCTTCCTTTAATTTCCGGGTTGTATCGCTTTGTTCGGCATCCGGGACCTCTATGTCCACTTCTTCATCGAGTGTGATATCGTCTCGATCTTCATCCTTTTGATCATCGGTCATTGTTTTCTTGCCACCACCCTTGATGGCTTCGTAAAAAGTCCAATATCTGCGTTGCGCTGCATCCCTGCGGAATTTCACGTACGATTAAGTACGCTGCATTCCTCGGGATTTGCGCGCCTTGATCTTGAACTTTTTACTTTGCCATACCAAAATTAACTTTTTACGGGACTGTCACCCTTGGTACTTTCAATTCTTCGGATAAAAATTTACGGAAATTAAATACAATTTAACCTAAATTGAGCGATTTTCAAGTTTGCCGCAGATACAAGGAAGATGCAGACAAG
>CAZTHW010000203.1:0-4961 GCA_964613595.1 uncultured Desulfobacteraceae bacterium
TTGTAGTACTGCATGGCAAGGCCGGTGGCAGAGGCCCGCTGCGGGTCGAAATCTTTTACCGGGCACAGTCCCCTGGAGGCAAACCCGAAACTCCACAGTCCGCCCGGATAGGTAAGCGTGGAAAAAGTGTACATGTGGATTTTTTCAAAAAACGGGCGCTGGTTGGAAAACATGGACGCCTGGATTTGCCGGTCGTAAAAAGGGGATTCGGACTGGGAGATCATGATGCCTTTTTCCCCGAGCATGCCGGAGACGTTTTTATAAAACGTTTTGTTAAACAAGGGCTGGGCCGGTCCGATGGGGTCGGTGGAGTCAATGAGCACCGCGTCAAAGGTCTCCCGGCAGCGGTCCACGTATTTCACCCCGTCGTCGATGATCAGTTCCAGCCTGGGGTCATCCAGGGCGCGGGAAACTGAGGGGATGTGTTTTTTGCACGCATTGACCACCATCTCATCGATTTCCACCATCACGGCCCGCTCAACTGTTTCGTGGCGCAGCACCTCGCGGGCCGTGCCCCCGTCTCCGCCGCCGATAATAAGTACCCGCCTGGGATCCGGGTGGGTGAAAAGGGGTACGTGGGCGATCATTTCATGATATACGAACTCGTCGCGTTCGGAAACCATGACAATGCCGTCGTTTAACAGCATGGCCCCGTGCCCGGCGGTTTTGACCACATCCACCTGCTGATACGGGCTGGTTCCGGAAAAAAGCGTGTCCTCCACCTTGAATCCAAGAGAGACGATATCCTGGTGGGTTTCTGTGACCCACAGGTCCAGCTTGTTCTCTTTCTCGGTCATCCGGGCGATCTCCTTGCTGTCATAAAAGAAACGCGGATTGGCGGTTATCGGAAAAAACTGCGAAATCCGGATAATATGCCGAAATATCGGTTAATCCGCAAACTTTGAATTTATACCATGTTTTGCCCGGGGCGTAAATCATAAATCCGGCGGAGCGGCGCGGGAAACCGCCTGGAAAGGTTTTTCCGATTCCTACCCCGATTTGGATTCGGGCGGGGGAGGGGGCTTTGGTGACGGGTTGTACGGATAAAGGGCTCAGGGCTCGAAGAAATGTGCAATTTCGTAAGGTCCTTGTTTGGTTTCCCGGGTGATGCGGGAAATTGCCTTGGGTAGACCGAGGATTCCGGCATGGTAGCCCACCTCGTCATTGCCGTCCAATTGTCCGTTGCCGTCCTTGTCCAGCACTGCGACCAGGTAGGTTGTGCGCTCATTGGATGTTCCGACGCTTTCGATCAGCGGATCCGGGGGAACGGCGTCTTCGTAGACTTCCAGGTCTTCGTAAATCGCGGTCAGCACCGGAAGCTCCCGGTCATCGTATTCCTGGACCGGCAGGATGTCTGCGGCCAGAAGGTAGTTAATATCCAGGTTGAAACTGATATCAACGCCGTTGACGTGGATGGCCAGCACGATCAACCGGCTTTCGGCTCCGTAGTTGTCGGCCTCGCTCAGGTCCACCGAGTACGCAAGGCTGGCTTCGTATTCGTAGACGTTTTTGTTTAATGGAAATTCGTATCCGGCCGGGGGAACCGGGTTGGTCCCGTGGGTCAGTTTCATGGTCATCCGGTAGTCCCCGGGGTTTTGCACGAGGCCCAGCTTGTCGCCGCTGGAGAGCTGCGGAAATCCGCCGGTAAAGTCATTGTCCCGAAGGGCGGCGACGGTAACCTCGTCGCCGGGGCACAGATCGGTCTTGGAAAGATCAATCGTGTAATTGTATTCCTCGGGCGGTACCTGGTAGAAGTATTTCAGTCCGGCGTATGGATCTTCAAGTATGTCTGCCGGGCTTTGGGCGTCAAACACGGTAATGTAGAGGGGGCGTTCTGCATCGTGGGGTGTCTGGTCCGGAACCTGGCCGGTAAGCGAAATATCATAACCGGAAGGCTCTGGCACGTCGAATTTGAACTCCAGGTCAACGGCGCCGACCCGCCCGGCGGGAAGCGTGATCGGGGTGGAAAAATCATCGCCCTGGGCGAAAAAGCCGATGCGGTCGCCCCCGTCCACGCTTTGGCTCCGGTTTTGATCCAGAATCGCAACTACCTGGAGATTTTCGATAGGCACGTCTTTGCCGTAGGGCATGATGTCGATGCGATAGTCTGCAGGCTGGTCCGGCTTGTCCATGGTGGTCACGCCCATCACCTGCGAGTAATCCAGAGAGGTGAAATCCGAAGACGTGACCGGCCCGGCGTAAGCCACCAGCGTGACCGGGCCGGAAGCATCCCCCAGGACCTGCCCGGATATCGCGGCCTTATAATCATAGACCCGCCGGTTGATGTCAATATGCAGGCCGGCATTTCCCCCGGCCCGAAGGGTAAGCGTCGGATCCAGTTGGCCTTCTTTTACGTAAATGCCGATTTCGTCACCCGAGTCCGGATACGGCACATCCCCGTCGTAATTCCTGTCGAGAAACGCGAAGACAAAAACCTGGTCCCCGGCCCTGGCCGCTGTGTCGGTAAGGTCCACGCGGAAGTCTGCAGCCTGCTTGCTTGCTGCCACATAAGCGATGACCGCCTGATCGGGCCGTGTGCGGATCGTCTCCGGGTCCATGGTCCGGGTGACGGCCACCATGACCGGTGCGTCGGTTCCCATGGCGTCATCCGGTAGTCCAAGCGTGCCGGAAATAACGATTTGCCGGTCTTCTGAGACATCTGATCCCTGGCCGCATCCGCAAATGATCGCAAAAACGCAGCAGACGGCAAAAAGGGCACGGATCCGGGGTTTAAAAAAATGCATACTTGAAATTCACCATTACCAAGTCATTGTGGCGGTAGTAATAAAGAAGCGAGTCCTGGTCATAATCGCCCGAACCGCTTCCGTTGATGCCCACATACCCGAGCTCGACTTCCAGCCCGGTTTTAAAATCATATCCCACCCGGGGCCAGAATATCACCCCTCCCCGGCGGGTTTCAAATATCGTTGTCAGCCGGAGCTTGACCCGTCGGTCAAAGAAGCTGTCCCTGTACTGGCAGCTCAAAAAATCGGTCAGATGCGGAGACTCGATTTTATCATCAAAATATTTCGCCTGATACCATTCAACGGTAAGCAGGGAATCGCCCGCGTGCCCGGACAACAGGCGGTAAAGGGGGATATAGTAGTTCAGCCCCACGGAATAGGCCAGGTAGTGGGTTTCTTCGGTTTTATACGGAAATTCCAGGGCTTGGGGCCGGTCCGTGTCCTGCTCGATGATGCCGGTTTTGTTCGGCGCGTAGGCGGCTTCCGCGTTAAACACAAAGTCGCCGAAGCTATTGGAAAAATCCGCTCCTACGTAATCCACCACGTAAGAACGCGGCCGGATGCGGAAGCCCACTGGCTGATTCGGGATCAGCACGGTTTGCTCCGCCACCAGCAGGTGCTGATTGTCCGGTCCGTGATAGGCGCTCACTGAAAAATCCAATCCCTGCCAGGTGCTGCTCAAGCGGGCGGCGTACCCGAAATTTTCGCTGTCGAGATCCTTTTGCTCGGGCGGGTCAAAATATATAGGGTATTGGTCCTCTACCTCCTTGACCGCCCAGAAATGGCCGGTTGCGGGCAGGGCCCCGGCGATGTGCATGGGGACGAAAACCAGTTCCAGGGTCGCTTCCGAAAAAAACAGCTTGCCCGATATGGAGGGCACCCCGAGCCGGAATTCGTCCTCTTCGGTTAAAATCAGCTCCCGCAAGTCAAGCGGATTTAAATAAGCCGTGGGATTGAATCCGTCTGCCGTGCCCCACGGATAGACCTGGTTGCCAATCCGCAGCCGGTGATTGCCGGGCATCCAGTTATAGTAGAGTTCCCGGAAAATGATCTCGCCGGATTCGCCCGAGATCCGGAGATTTCTGTAGGTCCGGCTTTCCCGGGAATAGGGGTAGTCCTCGCCGATGTCGTCGCTGAAAAAGGAAGGGGAAAAATAGAGATCTGTTATGGACCGGGCATACCGGTTGCCGGTGCCATAGCGGATATCAAACCGCGTGCTGACCTCCTGCTTCTGGTATGCTTCTTCAAAATCCAGTTCCTCCCGGGTGTTGACATAGTTTTCAAATGCCGCCTCAATGTTCCAGGTAAGCTCCGGGGCCGTGTCTGAAACCCGGAAATCATTGTCCAGTTCCCACTGGCTTGCCTGGCTGTCGTTATCCGCCCGGGCCTGCCCGGGTCCGGGCAGGGATGGGAGAACCGCAAGCATGGCAATCACTGCGCAAACCCGGAATGCTATCACCTACTGCAGCCTCCCCTTCTTAAAAATGGTGGGATTGATATCCAGGTTATATTGGATGCCCTTTAAAATGAGTTCCGTATGGCCCCGGTTGTCGGTGCGGGTCATGACAACCTTGTGCGGGGTAAGGATGCCGTCGATTTTTTTTATCTTTCGGTTTTCCAGGTATTTGTGAAACTCCCCGTTTTTGTAAAAGTCGATACGTTTGACAAAATAATCGGATTTGCGGGGGTAAAGCACCAGCTTGTCATAGACTTTTTCGCCCTTGACCTTGACGGCTTCTACCTTGTAGCACTCATCGTCCAGGACCTTGGCTTCGCCGATTCGCTTGAACTTGTAATCATCCAGGTTCACCGAGGTAAAGTCCTCGTAGTAAAAATGGGAATTGACAAACGGTCTGCCCCGGCTGGAGCCGGCAACCCGCTTGACCCGGCCCGAGGAGAGACGGAGCCACTGGTCGTCCTCCCTGCCTTTATGCGCGTGAACAAGCAGCTTGATCCGGGTGGGCCGGGTAAATGAGATCAACGTCTTGTCTTCGCCTTCTTCAAACAGTTTTCTCTGGAGGATGAATTCCTTTTCCAGCACCCGGCCGGCCTTGTGGATTTTCATCAGGACCTTGCTGGCGGCGGTGTCGGCATCTGGCAGTTCCTTGCTTTTTTCCATGATCTGGCGGCCGGACATGGCATGGGCCGCGGAAACCGCCAGCAAGAGCATAATCGGTATCACCAGCCATTTTTTTCTCATTGCAGGCCTCCTTGTAT
>CAZTHW010000204.1:0-4951 GCA_964613595.1 uncultured Desulfobacteraceae bacterium
GTAAAAATCGTAACCCCGCCTTTATAGAGCAGATCCGAGCCAATGGCGGCTTCGACCCGACGCTTGACGAAATCAACAAAATACGGCGCCCGGGTTTTGCCGCGGTCGCCCTTTTCCGGCCGCGTGTAGGATTTGTCCCTGGCCCGGGCATTGGCTTTCCGGGTGATTGCGCCGGTTTGGCGCATTTGCCGAAGCACAAGATTGCGGCGCTCCACGGCCAGTTCCGGGTTTATCAGCGGGGAATAGGCGGAAGGCGCCTTGGGCAGCCCGGCAATCATGGCGCATTCTGCCAGGTTCAGCTCTGATACCGATTTGTTGAAATAGGTCTGCGCAGCGGCTTCCACTCCGTAGGCGCCGCTGCCGAAATAGACCTGGTTTAAATACAGCTCCAGGATTTCGTCCTTGGTGTAGCGCCGTTCCATCTGCAGCGCCAGGATTGCTTCCTTGAGCTTGCGCTCCAGGGATTTTTCCGGCGTGAGAAACAGGGTCTTGGCCAGCTGCTGGGTGATGGTGCTGGCGCCCTGTTCAAAGGACATGGCCATGATGTCATGCACCATGGCGCGCAGAATACCCTTTAAATCCAGCCCGCTGTGCTCGTAGAACTGACGGTCTTCGGTGGCCAGCAGGGCATCTTCCAGCCGGTCGGGAATCTGCCCGAGGGTCACCGGGATCCTTTTCTGCACGAATACTTCGGACAGCAGCACCTCGTCTGCGGAGTATATGCGGGACACCGAGGACGGGGAGAAGTTTTCCAGGCGCCGGATTTCCGGCAGATCCCGCATGGCGGTAAACACCGCGGCCGCTACCGCCCCGCAGGCCAGGGCCGCAAGTATCAGCAGGCTTGATTTGATCCAGAACGATTTTTTCATCATTTCGGCAAAATTTGCTTTCGGTCTTTTTCCCTTGACAGGGCGGCCCGGGCTGATTTATTTTCCCTCAACATAAAGGCGCGTAGCTCAGTTGGCAGAGCGCTACCCCGACACGGTAGAAGTCAGCAGTTCGAGTCTGCTCGCGCCTACCAGAAAATGCAAGGGTTTACGGAGAAAGTCAACCGTAAACCCTTTTTTATGGCATCCGCTTTTTCCAGCCTCAATCTGTCTGGTATATCAAACCGAAATTGGTTAAAAATCCATACCCCATTGCATCCCCCGGGGCGCAGCAGCGAATACAAACAGGCGGGTGGAAACCGGGGCCTCGGCATTTTCCGGATTTTCCCGGCCTGTTGCAGTTGACAGTCGGGTGTGATTTTTCATATGTGTGATATATCAGCGGGAAACAGCAGGCTCGGTATTCAAGTAACGATCAAGTCACCGGGGCCTGAAGTGAAATACGGGAAATCACAGCCCAAAAGGGAGGCCAACATGAAAAGAGCGATGCTGTTGGGAATTGTCTGCATCTTTATCATTGTCGGGTGCGGGCAGGAAGATGACCGGCAATCGGCCGGAGAGAAAACCGGGGAAACCGTTGCCGCGGAAAAACAGGAAACCCCGGAAACGGCCGAGACGGTAAAAGAGGAGGCTGAACAGGCCGCTCAAAGCGTGGAAGAAAAAGCCGGGGAAACGGCTGAAGCGGTCAAGCAAGAGGCCGGTCAAGCCGTGGACACCGTAAAGGAGGAAGCTGCCGAAACCGCCGAAAGCGTCGCGGAAAAGATTGATGAAACCGGGCCAACCGCGCCACAGAAAACCGGGGGAACCAAAGCCTCCGGTACGGTGGGCGTGATCGAAATGAAAAATGAAGCCGCCTTTTCGCAACACAACATGGGAATTGTCATGTTTGACCACCAGGCCCACGTGGATGAATACGATCTCGGCTGCGGGAAGTGTCACCACGATGAAAACCATCAGCCGTTAAACGATCTGAGCTACGACGACCCGGTGAAGGGGTGCATGGCATGCCATGACAAAAAGGGCCGGCCGAGCCGCGAGGGGTACATGTCGGATCAGCAGTGGAAGCAGGCACAGCTTGCCTATTATTACGGGGCGATTCACGAAAACTGCATGGGCTGCCACAAGGAAACCAGCGGCCCGGTGGGCTGCATGGAATGCCATCCCAAGCCTGAATAAATAATACCTAAATTGAGCGTTTCAAATTTTTACACGGATTAATATTTTATATTTTTTTAAGGAATTAAGTTATTTTCAGGTTAGGTGATAAAAAAGGGGGCGAAAGCCCCCCCTTTTTTTTCTGCAGGCATCTGAAGTGCGGATAATTGCGGGTCAGGACTTTTTCCTGGAACTCAGCTCCGGGAAATCCTGGTAAAAATATTCGTATGGGCCTTTTTGCCCGTCTTTTTCCTTTTTTTCGGTCTCCTGCTCCCGCAGTTCAATGCGCCGGATCTTGCCGGAGATGGTCTTGGGCACCTCGCTGACAAATTCGATGATTCGCGGGATCTTGAACTTGGCCAGTATGCCGATGGTGTGCTGAAACAGTTCCAGGGCCAGGTCCCTTGAAGGCTCATGGCCGGGCGAGAGGATCACGTAGGCCTTGACCAGCTGGTATCGCTGGGGGTCCGGGCTGCCCACCACGGCCGCTTCTGCCACTGCCGGGTGCTCTACCAGGGCGCTTTCCACCTCAAACGGGCCGACCCGGAAATCCGAGGATTTGATCACGTCATCGGCCCGGCCAACGAACCACCAGTAGCCGTCCTCGTCAAAGTAGGCCCGGTCTCCGGTATAGTAGAAATTGTTGACAAAGACCTGGTTCATTTTTTCCGGGTTGCCGATGTATTCCGTGAAAAGCCCGATGGCCCTCCATCTGTCGAGCCGGACCACGATATGGCCGGTCTCACCCGGGGAAGTGATTTCGTTTCCCGAGTCATCTGCCAGTGTGACGTCATACATAAACGAGGGGGTGCCAAAGGACCCGAAGCGCATTTTGCCCTCCATCCACGGCGGGTTGCCGATCATGGCCGAGGACTCGGTCTGGCCGTAAAAATCCCTGATTTCCATGCCGGCGTATTTTTTCCACTGCTGGATTACTTCCGGGTTCAGGGGCTCTCCTGCGCTGACCGACGAGCGCAGCGCGCTGAAGTCAAACCGCGAAAGATCAAGGCCCACAAACGCGCGCCACGCGGTCGGCGGCCCGCAAAAGGTGTTGACTCGGTATTTGCAGACATAGTCCAGGTAGGTGTTGGGGTCAAGCGCCTTGAAGTTGAATCCGGCCGCTGTGGCGCCCACGTTGAGGGGTGCAAAAAAGCTGCTCCATGCCCACTTGGCCCATCCCGGCGCGCTCAAGTTGTGATGGATGTCCCCGGGCCGGATGCCGATCATGATCGCGGTGGACAGGTGCCCCACTGGATAGGAAGTCGCGCTGTGGCCCACGCGCTTGGGCAGGCCCGTTGTGCCGGAGGTAAAAAAGCAAAACAGCACGTCGTCCTTTTTGATTTGTGCCCCTTCGGCTTCTGCCGGCTCCGCAGAAAGCGCAGACCAGCTTGTCCAGCCCGCCTTTTCCCCGAGCACAATTTTGACCTTCGGAGCGGTGCCCGTGTTTTGCAGTGCCTCGTCAATTGCGTCCGCCACGCTCTGGTCTGCGACCACGCTGTCGGGGGGATAGGTTTCAAACCGGAACTGCAGTTCGCGCACGGTCATGGAGGTGGCCGTGGGCACGGCAATCAGTCCGCCCTTGAGGCAGGCCAGGCTGGCAAACCAGGTTTCGGGCACGATGGGGATCATCATGTACATGTTCTGTCCCTGATCCACCCCGTTTCTGCGCAGGAAGTTCAGGCACCGGTTGCCTTCGGCCGCCAGTTCGCTGTAGGTAAACCGGCGTTCCTGCCCGGTTTCCATGTCCGCCCAGATCAGGGCGGGATGATCGGGACGTTGCTTGACGTGAAGGCCCTCCAGGATTTGCTCGGCCCAGTTGAAATGCGCCGGCATTTCCATGTGGTTGAGCTTTTCAAAAAAGGCCCGGGCCGTCTCCCGGCGGCTTTCCAGGTCGTCCATGGTGTTGAGTTCCATGGCTTCCTTGTAAAACTGTTGCATGTCCATTGATGCCCTCCTTTTGCATTGGGTGTGGCAAAAACTTGTTTGCTCCGGATCTATATGCTATCGCAGTTTCCACTCGGGTTTGCGCTTGTTTAAAAAGGCGTCCACGCCCTCGTGGGCGTCTTCGGTGCCGCAGAGCAGCGCGAAATGGTTGTTGACCATTTCATAAGCCTTTTCATATTCCAGGTCCTGCATTTTGTAGAAGGATTTTTTGCCGAGATTCACGGCCAGGGGGCTTTTTGCGGTGATTTTTCCCGCCAGGGTCAGGGTTTCGGACGCAAGGCGTTCCCCGGGCACGACATTGTTGACCAGCCCGATGCGCCATGCCTCGTCGGCATCAATCATTTCGCCTGTGAGCAGCAGTTCCAGGGCTTTTTTGCGGCCGATATTCCGGGACAGGGCCACGGCCGGCCCCATGCAGAAAAGCCCCACGTTGACAGCTGTTGCCCCGAATCGCGCGCCTTGGGCGGCCACTGCGAGGTCGGCCGAGGCCACAATGGCAATGCCGTTGGCCACGGCAAGATCCTGTACGCTGGCAATCACCGGTGTGCCCATTTTAGAGATGCGCACGCTCATTTCCTCCATGTGACTGACCCATAAATAGTAGTCCAGCCCGTTTTTCCCGGCCAGTTCGTTGACATCAATGCCGGCGCAGAAAGCCTTGCCTTTGCCGCGGACCACGATTGCCCGAACGGCCGGGTCCTGTTCAAAATCGGTCAGTGCCTGGTTAAATTCCCCGGCCAGCGCTGAGTTAAAGGTATTTAGCTGGTCCGGGCGGTTAAAGTTGATAAATCCCACAGAATCCTGGATTTCGGTTTCAATGGTTTCATATGCCATGATGAAATCCTCCATGCCTGGTTCATTTTTGACGGTTTCGTAAAAAGTGTTGAAAATGTTTATGCCCGCCAAGCAATAAAAATTTAATCTTCTGATTTTACTTAAACATTTAATCACTTAAAACTTCACAC
>CAZTHW010000205.1:0-4928 GCA_964613595.1 uncultured Desulfobacteraceae bacterium
CTTAAAAAAATTAAAATATTAATCCGTGTAAAAATTTGAAACGCTCATTTTAGGTACCAGGTGGAAGTTTTTCTCGTACCGGTTTGAATTTTTTTCAGCCATAAATTCGAAGGCCGAAATTCGAAACGGAGCAATTTGCCCGCGGTTAAAAATTTCCAATTAAAGTTACCGTAGATGATTGCGATACGCTTTTTTTGAGCCCAAAAGTTAAAATTTCGAAAATCTTAAAAAATCTAGCTTATATCAGGTCAATGAGTCCGTCAATATCGGATTTTCCGTCCTGTCAAACTCCCCGGATGCCGCCTGTTCATTCACCCGGACGCCGCTGCCGGAAATGGCCTGTTCCATTTTTTCGATCAACGGGTGCAGGGTTTGACTCTTTTTGGCGCATATGGGGATGCCGCCTGTTTCTGCCGCCATCTGGTCCCGGGTTTCGCGGTCCAAAAGATCGGTCTTGTTGATCACGTTGATCACCGGAATCCGGTCCAGGTGCAGGTCCTCGAGGATCCGGTTAACCGAGTCAATCTGGGCCTGGTAGGCTTCATTGGCCCCGTCAATGACATGCAGCAGCAGGTCCGCGTTTTCAAGCTCCTCCAGGGTGGCCCGGAAGGCTCCCTGCAGCTCGCGGGGCAGGTCCTTGATAAAACCCACCGTATCCGTGATGATCACCTCGGTGTCCCTGGGAAACTTCAGGCGCCGGCTGGAGGGGTCCAGCGTTGCAAACAGCCTGCTTTCCGCCATTACCGAGCTGTTTGTCAAGGTATTGAGCAGCGTGGATTTGCCGGCATTGGTGTATCCGATAATCGAGATTATCGGCAGGCCCCGCTTGGCGCGCCTGGCTTTTTGCTGATGCCTTTGTTTGCGCACATTTCCGAGCGCCTTTTCCAGCTGCGTAATCCGGTCCCTGACACGCCGCCGGTTGATTTCCAGCTTGGTTTCTCCCGGGCCCCGGCCGCCGATGCCGCCGGTCAGGCGCGACATGGCCGTGTTCTTGGTGGCCAGCCGGGGCAGCATGTACTTGAGCTGGGCCAGTTCCACCTGGATTTTTCCCTCCCTGGACTGGGCACGCTGGGAAAAGATGTCCAGAATCAACTGCGTGCGGTCCAGGACCCGCGATTCGATCTGGTCGGTGATCGAGCGCATCTGGGAGGGGTTTAACTCCTGGTCGAAAATAATGAGTGTGGCGCCCAGCTGCATGGCATGGATCGTGAGCTCCTCGAGCTTACCGGTGCCCATGAGAAAGCGGGGATTGATCTTCTTTCGGTGTTGGAGCACGGTGTCCAGCACCTGAATGCCGCTGGAGCGCGCCAGCTCCTTTAGTTCTTCCAGCGAGGCCCGGGCCTGCTGCTTGGATGCGGATGTGACACTTACCAGCACGGCCTTTTCCTTACCGGTGGCGACCCTGCGGGTGGCCTGGTACTGGGAAAGCTCGTCCTCGATGGCCCGGATGAGCTGAATACAGTTGGTCTCTGAATCCATGGGGTCTTGCGGTGCCAGTATCTGATGCGGCCCGTTGTCCGACGGGGACGGCAGAATATGGGCCGCATGCATCTGTCCGGGATTGCCCGCCTTGTCCGTGCCCACGGCGGCCATCAGGTCCAGGCGCAGCAGGGACAGGTCAGTTAAATCATCCCGGGTCAGGGCCTCGTCGTTTAAGTGCGTGTGCACGCAGCGCAGACCCTTTAACCGTCCCGGCGGCGTGCGGTACTCGTCTGTATCCGGGAGCATGATCTTCTGGTTGTCGCCTACGATCACGCGCGCGATCCTGCCGGAGCGGTCCACGAGCAGACCGATCTGCCGACGGGTCTCGGCACTCAGGCTGCATATTTCTTCGACTAACCGGGGGTTGATAATGGATTCCGGAGGTATCCGGTGGTGGTAAAGGTTTTCGATCCGGCGAAGCTGGGTGGCTTTTAACCCGCCGGTGTTACCTGAAATTTTTTTCATTCGCGCCCTGGATGGATATCCTTTTCACGCTGTGTTTTTGACGCGGTTTTCATGCGCCTTCCAGTTCCGGCGTGTATTCGCCGTAAGCCATGTTTTCAAACCGCGTGTATTCACCCTTAAAGACCAGCGAGCACGTCCCGGTGGGACCGTTGCGCTGTTTTGCCAGGTGAATTTCGGCAATGTTTTTGTTGGGATTGTTTTCATCCGTGTTATAAACTTCATCCCTATATATGAATATAACCAGATCTGCGTCTTGTTCAAGGGCCCCGGATTCGCGCAGGTCAGAAAGCTGGGGGCGCTTGTCGCTGCGCTCCTCCAGCCGGCGGTTTAACTGGGAAAGCGCGACAACCGGGATGTCCATCTCCTTGGCCAGGCCTTTTAAGGTCCGCGACATTTCCGAGATTTCCAGTTCCCGCCGCTCATATGATTTGCGCGGCCGCAGAAGCTGGAGGTAGTCGATGATGATCATGCCCACCCCCTTTTCCCGTTTTAAGCGCCGGGTCTTGGTCTTGATGTCCAGCGAGGACAGCTCCGGGGAATCATCAATGTATATCGGGGCAGCCGAGAGCACGCCCGCGGCATTGGTGAGGCTGTACCAGTCATCTTCGTTGAAAAACCCGTCGCGTACCCTTGCCGAGTCAATGCGTGCCTCCGAGCACAGCAGGCGAAGCGATAGCTGTTCCTTGGACATTTCCAGGGAAAACAGGGCAACCGGGGTGTCTGCCTCCACTGCGGCATAGCGGGCCATGTTCAGGGCCAGCGCGGTTTTGCCCATGCCCGGCCGGGCGGCCGTGATAATCAGGTCCGAAGCCTGAAATCCGGATGTGAGCTGATCGAGCTTTTTAAATCCCGAGGGCACGCCGCTGATCAGGGCCCTGTTGCCCTGCCGGGCTTCCAGGGAATCGATGTTGGATTCAATGAGCTTGCTGATGGGGTAGAAATTCTGTTTCTGCTTTTGATCTGCGATATCAAACAGGGACCCTTCGGCAAAATCGATGACATCGTCGGTGTTGCCGGATTCGTCGTAGCATTTCTGCACGATGTTGTTTGCCGTACCGATGAGGTTCCTGAGCACGGCCTTGTCGTGGATGATCTTGGCGTAGTGCTTGGCATTGGCAGGCACGGGTGCGGTATCCACGATCTTTGCCAGATACACCGCCCCGCCGATGGATTCGAGCTGATTTCGGCTCTTGAGGTGTTCGCTCAGGGTCACCAGGTCCACGGGCTGGTCATTTGCGAAAAGTTCGGTGATGCCGGCAAAGATTTTTTGATGGGCGGACTTGTAGAACGCTTCAGGCTTTAAAATGTCGAGGATATCCAAAAGGATATTGTTGTCCAGCAGGGCTGCGCTGATAATGGATTCTTCAGCCTCGATGCTCTGGGGCGGCAGTTTTTGAAGAGAGGGGTCCTTGCTCATGGGATATACCGATTCCTACCATGCATCACATACAATGATTTGTCAACGGCTGATCCGGCGGGCCGGAAGCACGGTTCGGCCCGCCGGCCGGATGGCCCTTCTTCCGGCGGGCTGAATCGAAAAAAAACGGCACAAGCCTATTGCTCGGGGACCACTTCCACCGTGATTTCCGGTTCGATATCCCGGTAGACCCGGACGGGAACCTGGTAGGTGCCCAGGGTCTTGATGGTATTGGGCAGCAGGATGGACCTTCGCTGGACTTCAATCCCCTGTTGTGCAAGTGCATCCGCGATATCCCGGACCGCCACCGAGCCGTAGAGCCGGTCTTCATCTGCCACCTTGGCCGGGATCTGGACGGTAACGCCTTTGAGCCGGTCGGCCATCTCCTCGGCCCGCTCGCGCTCCTTGACCAGTTGAAGCTCGATCTTCTTGCGCTCCTGCTCCATTTTCTTGCGGTTTTCTCCGGTGGCGGGAACGGCCTTGCTCTGGGGAATGAGGTAATTTCTGGCATAGCCCTTCTTTACATCCACCTCGGAGCCGATAATGCCCAGGGACTCAATGGTTTCCTTTAATATGACTCTCATCTTTAACCTCCGATGATTGGGGGAGTTTTGTGTAATTTATTCGCCGGGGCCGCCGTGGCTGCCGCCTTGTGCGCGCAGGCGTCTGAAATCGGCCCATGTATCAAAAAAGCCCAAACCGATAACCACGAGGGCAAAAATCTGCTGCACGGCAATAAACGCATAAACCAGTATGCGCAAAAAAAGCGGCACCTGCTTACGTTCAAAATAAAACGAGACCACCGCCACGCCCTGGAAAAGGTAGATCAGCATCAGCAGGATCAGGCCGTTGATCCCGATAAATGAAAGCGGCTCGCCTGCAATCAGCACCAGCAACCCGCATGCGATCACCGCCCACACCAGCATGTCCGGCGCCTGCCACCGGTTGAGATGTCCGAAATCCGGCTGCCGTAATCCGCCGGCGCGAAGTGCCAGCCTTGCCAGAAGCAGGTTCGCCCAGGCCGAAAACACCAGCCCGGCCACTGCCAGGGCCGGCATGAGCCGCATGACCACGTAATGCACCCGGTCCATTGAATTGGTCAGCAGCTGGATGCTCCGCTCGGGCATGTCCATGGTTTTGTATGCAGCGGCCGTCATCTCCAGGTTTTTGCGGACATAGGCCGATGTCAGATCCCAGGGCCCGGAGCCGGCGGCATTGCCCAGCAGAAACAGGGCCGCGATCCCCCCGGCCAGTACCAGCCCGCAGGGGTAAGCAATGGTTTTTTCCACGGAAAGGTTTCTTTCCAGGACATCGCCGAGTGCAAAGCCCAGGCCCAGCATGCACAGCATCAGCCAGACATCCACTGTATTTTTCGAGCCGATGATCCAGATAAAGCCCAGGGCGAGGATTACCATTGCCCCGCTTGCCCCGGAACCGAGCTTAACCCGGTAAAAGATCACCGGCAGGGGCAGCAGCAGAAAACATAAAAAACCGAAAACCGGAAAGTAAAGGGAAACCGTCCCGCAAAAGACCAGAATGGTCGCTCCGGTAATAATATCCCTGG
>CAZTHW010000206.1:0-1261 GCA_964613595.1 uncultured Desulfobacteraceae bacterium
GTCTCCGGGTATTTATGTTTATTGTATCTTGTATTTTACTACGGATTGCAGCCAGCCAGCCGGTTATTGCGCCGGCATTCTGAATGACTTTACAGCAGTTTTTACCAGACAAGGCGTTTTTTATTCATGACCGTATCCGAATCCATTATCCAGCAACCCTCCCCCGGCACCCGGCGCATCGCCTTCAGGGGAGACGTGTGGCATCTGCGGCTGCAGGTGCCACACGATCAGCAAGGTACCGCGTGGGTGCGGACCAATATCGGCCGTGCCCATCCGGCCAGGCAGGAGATCATCGGACAGGTGGAGCAAAACGAGCCCCTGCTGCACCACGACTGGTCGGATATTGAAATGAAGCCTGCAGGCGACAGCGGGTTTGAAATCTGTCTGCCGCTTTGCGAAGTCGGGCATTTTGAGGCCAAGGCCTACTTCCTGCCCGACGAGACCGGCCAGCCGGTCTGGCCGCCGGGCGAGAACGCGGTTATCAACGTGGAGCCGGCTGAAACGGTTTGCGGTAATATTATCTATAATGCATTTGTTCGTCAGTTCGGCCCCAATAAGCATCAGCGCAGGCCTCTTCCCAGGGATGTGGACTTTAAGGCCATGGATGATCAGGGTTATACGGTGATCCCGCCTTCAGGCAAGTTCCGGGACGTGATCCGGGAGCTCGATTTTATCGTTCATGAACTGGGATGCCGTTTTATTCAACTGATGCCGGTCAATCCCACGCCCACTACCTACGGCCGGATGGGGCGTTTTGGCAGCCCGTATGCAGCCCAGAGCTTTACGGCCGTGGATCCGGCAATGGCCGAGTTTGACCCCAGGGCCACGCCGCTGGAGCAGTTCATGGAACTCGTGGATGCTATCCACCGCAGGCATGCACGGCTCATTCTGGACATTGCCATCAACCATACCGGGTGGGGCGCGGCAATTCATGAAACCCATCCTCACTGGCTGGATCGCAGCGAGGACGGCAAGATCCGGATGCCCGGCGCCTGGGGAGTGGTGTGGGAGGATTTGACCAAGCTGGATTTCCGGCATCGGGACTTGTGGCAGTATATGGCTGACGTGTTTCTGACCTGGTGCCGCCGGGGCGTTGACGGATTCCGTTGTGACGCGGGCTACATGATTCCGGTGGCGGCCTGGTCCTATATTGTCTCCCGGGTGCGCGAGGAGTTCCCTGATACGATTTTTTTTCTGGAAGGCCTGGGCGGAAAGATTTCCGTGACCCGTCACATCCTGGATACGGCCAATTTCAACTGGG
>CAZTHW010000206.1:1271-4910 GCA_964613595.1 uncultured Desulfobacteraceae bacterium
CGAAACCCATGACAATAACCGCCTGGCAGCAGTTTCCAAGGGGTATGCCAGGATGCGCACGGCCTTGTGCGCGCTGCTTTCCCGGGCCGGCGGATTTGCTTTTGCCAACGGCGTGGAGTGGTTTGCCACTGAGAAAATCGATGTTCACGGGGCTCCTGCGCTCAACTGGGGGGCCGGGGACAACCAGGTGGCCCATATCCGGCGCCTGAGCACGTTGCTGAAAAACCACCCGGTGTTTTTCGGAAACACTGCGCACCAATGGATTATGGCCGGCGACGGAAACTTTATCGCAGTGCTGCGCACGCGTCCGGATTTAAAAAAGGCCCTGGTCGTGGTGATAAACCCGGACCATGAAAATGAAGTCACCGCCCGGTGGCAGGCAGCTTCGGAATGGGGTGCGGGCGATCACTTCATCGACTTGATCACGGGGCAACGCGTGGATGTGGAGGCATCCGGCGATGCCTGGCAGCGCCGCCTGGCCCCGGCCGAAGTGCTTTGCCTGAGCACCGATCCGGCGGATCTTTCCATGATCGAGGCATCCGAAAAAGGTTTTTTCGCAGATCCCGCCCGCAGTTCTTCCCAGCAGCTTCGGGCGGCAGCGCTTGACGTGTTTTCCCATTACCACGGCACGGTGCATATCGGAGATTTTGATCCGGATGCGGCTGCAGCGGAGATGTACCAGGACCCGGAGGGCTTCTGCAGGAGCATGAACCCGTACAGCGAGGAGTCCCGGGTGGTATGCTGGCAGTGGCCCGCAGATATCCGGCGGGAGGTCATGGTGCCGCCCGGTCATTTCGTGCTGGTCCGGGCGCCGGTGCATTTTCGGGCGCACCTGGTGCGAAGGGATCGCACGTATTGGACCGGATTTGCCCTGGAAACAGCAGACGGCGGACATTTCCTGCTCGTTCCGCCCATGCCGGCCCCTGCCGATCATTCGCAGTCGATTTTAAAGATGACGGTTTACGAAGAAGAGCGGTGCGCGCAGGAATCCGCACCTTTGCTGTACCTGGCCGATCCCGCAGCGCTTTGCGTCAATCGGGTCATCCAGCGGCAGGATCTGATTTCCAGGCCGTTTGTTTTTCTGGCCACCAACGGCCGCGGGGCCATGACGCGCACGTCCACGTATCCCAGGCGCATGCGCTCGCGCTATGATGCCCTGCTGGCGGCCAATCTTCATGAGCAAATGCCGGTGGATCGCTGGGTCATGTTTTCCCGGTGCCGGGCCTGGATTGTGTATCAGGATTATTCCCAGGCCGTGCGCACGGACTGCCTGCAGCGTTTTGTCTATGATTACGAAAATCACGGGCAGTGGCAGTTTATGATTCCCACCGGCCTGGGCCGGCATATGCGGCTTTCCATGCAAGTGGAAATGATTCCGGGGCAAAACCGGGTGCGGCTGCATTTTACCCGTCATCTGCAGCAGGCGGCCGATCAACTGGAAGACGGGCGGCCGGTGTGGCTGATTCTCCGGCCGGACATGGAAAACCGCAGCTTTCATGAAACCACCAAGGCGTTTACCGGGCCGGAGCACACGTTTCCGGAAGCTGTGAAGCCCGGCAGGGCGGGCTTTGTCTTTTGCCCGGACGAAAATCATCGGATTGAACTCGCCGTTCCGGGCGCTGAGTTTGTCTTTGAGCCGGAATGGCATTATATGGTACATCGCCCCGTGGAAGCCGAGCGGGGGCTGGATGCCAATTCCGACCTGTTTAGCCCGGGCTATTTCAAGGCCCGCATGTCCGGGGGCGATTGCCTGAGCCTGGAGGCGGCAGCAGGCGAGATCGGCGACCGGGATGCAGGCGGGGCAATGGGCGCGCCGGAACCGGAAGCAGATCGGCTTTCTGCCCTGCCGGTTGCCGAGGCCATGCGCCGGGCCATGAGACATTATGTTGTCGCGCGCGATCCCCATCAGTCCGTGATCGCCGGATATCCCTGGTTTCTGGACTGGGGGCGCGACTCTTTGATTTTCTGCCGGGGTTTGATTGCCGAGGGGGCTTATGCGGAAGCGCTTTCAATCATCCGGCTTTTCGGGCAGTTCGAGGATCACGGCACGCTTCCCAACATGATCCAGGGCGAGGATGCGGCAAACCGGGACACTTCGGATGCCCCCCTGTGGCTGATGATTGCGTGCCGGGATCTTGCAAAGGCCTCAGGCGGTTTCGACTTTCTGGAAGAATCCCTGGGCGGCCGGAGCCTGCGGCAGATTCTGTTTTCCATTGCAGCCGGATACATGCGGGGCACGCCCAACGGCATACGCATGGATCCGGAAACCGGCCTGGTATTCAGCCCGGCGCATTTTACCTGGATGGACACCAATTTTCCCGCAGGCACGCCCAGGCAGGGATACCCGGTTGAAATCCAGGCGCTCTGGCATGCGGGGCTCGGGTTTTTAGCCGAGCTGGACCCGCCGGAAACCGCCGCATCCGGGTTTGACCCTGAAGCGCTCGGCAGTCGGGTGGCCAAGTCTGTCACGGATTGTTATTTTAATGAAAAGCTGGGGTATCTGTCGGACTGCCTGCACTGCGATCCGGATACGCCGGCGAAAAATGCTGCCGCAGATGATGCGCTGCGCCCCAACCAGTTGTTTGCCGTCACCATGGATGTACTTGATGATCCGGCGATCTGCCGGTCGGTTCTGGCATCCTGCCGGGAGTTGCTGGTGCCGGGCGCCATCCGGAGCCTTGCTGACCGCCGGGTTGACCGGCCCGTGGAAATCCGCCATGATGGGCAACTGCTTGGAGATCCAAATTATCCTTACCGCGGGCGATATTCCGGAGACGAGGATACCAGCCGGAAACCCGCATATCATAACGGAACGGCATGGACCTGGGTGTTTCCGTCATTTTGCGAGGCTTGGGTCAGGGTGTACGGGGATGCTGCCCGGTCTGCGGCCCTGGCCTGGCTGGGCAGTTCCACGCGGCTGATCCATGAAGGTTGTCTCGGTCATGTGCCTGAAATCCTCGACGGGGACAGCCCCCATCGTCAGCGCGGCTGCGATGCCCAGGCATGGGGCGTCAGCGAACTTTACCGGGTGTGGCGGCAGATATCTGCAGGCTGACGCAATTGAAAAAAGAATCAAATAAGGTAACCGTTCACGGTTCACGGTTTGCAGTTTGTAGCTTGCAGCCATTAAATAAAAACCTGAACTGTAAACTGATAACTGTGAACGGATACTTAACAGAGGAGGTTATGAGCACCTTGAAGACATACCAAGTATATCCGCGGATTCCAGAGCGGCTGCAGTTTCTCGAGACATTGGCCCGCAACTTGTGGTGGTGTTGGCGGCTGGATGCCATCGAGCTTTTCCGGCGCGTGGATCCGAGGCTGTGGGAGCAGTCCGGGCGCAATCCGATCGTGTTTGCCACGATGATGTCCCAGGAGCGATTCGAGCGGGGGACCCGGGATGAGAGCTTTCTGGCCCATCTGGACCGGGTGCAGAAAAAATTTGAAGACGAGATCAAAAGCCCGGTGGATTATTCTCAAACCAGATATGGTCGGGATAAGCGGGTGGCTTACTTTTCCATGGAATTTGGCATCCATGAAAGCCTTCCGTTTTTTTCCGGCGGGCTGGGGGTGCTGGCCGGAGATCACTTAAAGGCTGCATCCGATCTGCAAATCCCCATGGTGGCAGTGGGTCTGCTT
>CAZTHW010000207.1:0-4902 GCA_964613595.1 uncultured Desulfobacteraceae bacterium
AATTCTGAGAAATTGCGCGTAACGCAGATATTGGACTTTTTACGGTGCCATCAAAGCTTTCGAGATTGACAGTTTGCCGCGGAAAATGGCACATATAAGCAGTTTCCGGTGCCCGCGGCATCCGGGAGAATATAATACGCCAGAAATTTGAAATCAAACTTTTTCATCGCCGCCGGGCAAGTACCTGATGATGGATTATCACGTTCATACAATGCTTTGCAGACATGCCCGGGGCACCATGGAACAATATGTCACCCATGCCATCCGCGCCGGCCTGACGGAAATCTGTTTTCTCGACCACCTGACCCTAAACGAACAGGGGCGGGATCTGTCCATGGCCCCGCGGGACGTGCCCCTTTATTACTATGCCGCCCGCCGCCTGCAGGCGGCATACAACGGGCAGATCAAGGTGAAGGTCGGCCTGGAGGTGGATTTCACCCCGGCCTATGCCGAAGAAGCCCGCGCCGTGGCAGAGCGTTTTGACTTTGACGTGATCGGCGGATCAGTGCACTTTATCGAAGAACGCAACCTGGTCAGCTCGAAATCGGCCGAAAACCGGCAGAAAGACCCGGATCCGGAAATTTACCAAAGCTACCTGGATCTTTTGGACGGCATGCTGGATTGTTCTTATATTGACGTGGTATGCCACCTGGACGTGATCAAAAAATTCGGCACCATGCCGCCGGACGGGTTTTACGAAAAACTTTCGCAGATCCTGGACAAAATCGCAGCCACGGGCCGGGTGCTGGAAATCAACACCAGCGGGCAAGCCCACCCGGTGGCGGCCATTTACCCCGATGCCCGGATTCTGGGCCAATGCCTGGGAAAAAACATCGCCTTATGCCTGGGCTCGGACGCCCACCAGCCCGACCAGGTGGGCCGGGGCTTTCCAGCGGCCACAGAGCTTATTCAAAAAGCCGGTTATCGCCGGATCACCGGCTTTGACCGGAAAACCCCCTACGAGGTGCCCCTTGCCGGCGGCACCTGGAGGTAATACATGAAGCATCTTTTCTTTTGCCTGGCCGGCCTGGTGCTGGCAACTGCGGCTGCGGCCGGTGCCTTTTCAGCCACCGCAGGCGCGGAACAAAAGCACCCCCTGAATTTTGAAAGCCTCAAGCAGCGCATGGTCAAAGACGACACCTCGAACCTGGATGCCCGATACATCCAATCGATATTTGACAGCCCGAGACTGGAATTTGCCGCAAAAGGCATCTCCTCGTACTTTCAGCACCGGGAAAGCAAGCTTAACTACGGCCAGTTCACGCAAAACTACAGCATCGACAAGGCCGAAAAGTACATGAAAACCTACCAGGACACGCTTGCCCGGGCTCAGGAAAAATTCGGGGTCAGCGGCGAGGTGATCGTCTCCATTCTCCTGGTGGAAACCCGGCTGGGCACCTACACGGGCAACCAGAACGTGCTGAATATCCTGGCCACCATGGCCGCACTTGAAGACGAAAGCATCCGGGAGCAGTTCTGGCAGGCGCTGCCCGAAGAAAACCGGATCAGCCGGGACCTGTATGAAAAAAAAGCCGAATCCAAGGCCAGGTGGGCCTACCGGCAGTTAAAGGCATACCTGGAATACACCCGGAATCAAGGCATGGACCCGTTTTCCCTGCCCGGATCCTATGCCGGGGCCATCGGCATCGCCCAATTCATGCCCACCAACATTCTGCTGCTGGGAGAAGACGGCAACCAGGACGGACGCATTGACATGTTTAACCATCATGATGCGATCTTCAGCATTGCCCGGTATCTTTCCAGATACGGCTGGGAGCCCGGCATCAGCCGGGAAAAAGCAAAAAAAGTCGTCATGTATTACAACCGCAGCACGTATTACGCAGACACCATACTTGACATTGCAGACAAACTTAAAGGATGAACATGAGCCTGTCCAATATTGCCGTATTCCTCGGCCTGACCGTGCCGTTTTTCCTGCTGACCGTCTGGGCGCTCGTGGACGTCTCGATGAAGACTTTTCCCAGTATGGGCGAAAAAGTCGCCTGGTGGCTTATCTCCCTGATCCCGTTTATCGGATGGCTGATATACCTGGTAATCGGCTTTCGCCGGGGAACCCGGGCCGACAATATCGCCTGAAAATCTGTTGACAAAACACCCGCACAAGCATAAGGTAGGCCCTGTTTTTGCCACACGTGGCCCCATCGTCTAGCGGTCCAGGACGCCGGCCTCTCACGCCGGAAACAGGGGTTCGATTCCCCTTGGGGTCACCATAATTTCAGCTACTTATACATCTTTGCTTTGCCGCCGGAGGAGTTGACGGCTCCTCTGACGGCTTTTTAATTTCAACTGCCCGTTTGGGCATCTTGCTCACCCGCAGGAAAACTCAGAACCTTCCCATCTTTCTGTGACAGATTTTCCAAGGCATCCTCCGCCTTTTCAAGTCATAGGGCTTTCAAATATCCCTCAGTTGCCGAGGAACTTTTACGGCGCAAAATCAACTGGATAATCGCCTCCTTATAGCCCCGGTTAAAAAGAATTAATCACACTTCCTGGGGAACATGTTTTATACCAGCCTTTACCGGAAGACCCAAAATTCTCCGGTAAATCCCAGATTGAAAATGATGTTAAAAGCAGCCAACAATGCGGATCCCTTGGTTTTTAAAATGATTGGCTCATTTAGCAGACTGTCGATTTTAAATTCAGAGAAGAAATTGGCAAAAATACTCACAGTTTTTCAGGGATTACAGTTTGATTTTGTTTCGAAACAAGGTTATGGTGCATTTGACTGGCCTCCTTTCTTTTTCTTTGTGTTGTTTGATTTAAACAAAGTATCAAAGGAAGTGAAGCCAGTTAATAATATTTCGGATATACCCAGCAGCTTATGATCCCAGACTATTATAGCACCCATTACAAACAATACCATGACAAGACATTCCACTTAGATCCATCCCGGTTTCTTTCGTCATTTGCAGAAAACCTGGAACCCGGCGCTCACGTACTCGATATCGGATGCGGTTCCGGCCGGGATCTTCTGTGGCTTGCTAAAAAGGGATTCCGGGCAACCGGCTTTGAAGGCTCTCCCGGTCTTGCAGCCCTGGCCAGACAAAACACCGGCTGCCAAGTGATCGAGGGCGATTTTGAAACTTTTGAATTTTCAGCGCTGCAGGCAGAAGCCCTTCTGCTTTCCGGCGCTTTGCTCCACCTGCCTCACGAACGTGTGGTGCCGGCACTGGGAAACATTCTGCGGGCCTTGAGAACAGAAACAGCCGCAATAATCTATCTATCTCTCAAGGAAGGAAGGGGCGCTTTTACAGATGAGCACAACCGGCCCTTTTACCTCTGGCAGGAAAAGGATGTTAGATCCGTATTGCGCAGCACCGGCCTTAAGGTGATAAATTTTTCACGCACGTCATCTCTCCTGGGCACCGGAGAAACATGGATCGGTTATGTGCTTAAAAAAGAGGCCTTAAAATGAGCCAAGGCCGAGACAATCAAAACAAAAACGCCATTATTTACGGCAAGCTGGTGCGGGACCGCATCCCCGAGATCATCCGCAGCCGGGGGAAAAGCCCATTTGCCCGACGGGTTGAAGGAAAAGAACTCACCAGTGCCATCAGCGAGAAAATCCTTGAAGAGGCTTTTGAACTCTACAGAGAACTAAACAGCGACAACCGGGAAGAAATCCTCAAGGAATCAGCTGACGTCCTGGAAATTGTCCTTGCAGCCCTGCAGGACCACGGCTTTACGCTTGATGACCTGCTGGGTCTGGCTGAATCGCGCAGGCGTGAGCGGGGCGGATTTGGGCGGCAGCTTTTTCTCGACCAGGTGAATGGAGGCGAGCTTTGCGAAATTGAATTTCAAAAGTATCCAATGTTTGTTTTCAATCCTTATGCCCATGGCAAGCTTATCCACATCATCCGCACGGAACTGGCGCAAAGCAAATCCGCATGGATTGCCTCTGCATTCTATTCACCCGGTGCAACCAATCTACTGTTATCCGAGTTCTCAAAATTTTTAGAAGCCGGCGGGAGCATGAAAATCCTGCTGTCCACCATGGGCAACATCACGCGCCCGGAATACCTGGACCACCTTGCAAAACAGATCCCGGATGAAAGCCTTAAGGTCTTCCACCCTCCGGAAATTCCTTTCAACAAGGCCCCGCCCCATTTCCATGTAAAGGCTTGGCTTTTTGAACACACAGACGGACAGGGTGCCATGCTCATAGGCTCTTCCAATTTCACAGAAGGCGGGCTGGTAAACAACATCGAGTGGAACTATTTTTCCCCCCGGGAGATCAATGTTGCCTATGAAAACCAAAAACCGCCCTTTCAGTCTGCTGTAGCAGAATTTGAACGCATGTGGGAAGAAACGGCCGTCCCGGTAACCCGGGAATTCATGGCCGGGTATAAAGAACGCTACACATCATCTGCGGAATGGGGCCTGCAGCCTGAAAAAACCCGGGAGGTCTTTGAATCCGGTCACACGTATGGACAGGCCGGTTCAGCTATACAACCCAACACAACACAAAAAGAAGCCCTTGAAAGCCTTGCTGACCAGCGCAGACAGGGAGCAACCAAGGCCGCAGTAATCGCTGCCACCGGGATCGGGAAAACATATCTTGCAGCGTTTGACTTTAAGCAGAGCCGCTGTGTAAGCTTTCTGTTTATAGCCCACCGCGAGGATATTCTTAACAGCGCCCTGGAAACTTTCCGGCAGGTAATGAATGACCCAAATTTTGGCGTGATCTACGGCAGGGGCATTCCAATGCCGGTGATGGCAGTGCGGTTTTCGCAATGATACAAAGCCTCAGCAGAAACAGCCACCTGGACAGCTTTTCTCCCAGCCAGTTTGAATATATCGTTGTCGATGAATTTCACCATGCCGAGGCTGCCGGCTACCGGAGAGTGCTGTCCCATTTCCGCCCGCAGTTTCTCCTGGGCC
>CAZTHW010000208.1:0-1395 GCA_964613595.1 uncultured Desulfobacteraceae bacterium
TCCTTGTACATGCGACGAAGCGCGGCCCAGAAATTGTCATCCCCGATTTTTCTTCTGGCCATGTGAAAGACGTACATGGCCTTGCCGTAGCCCACCGCCCGGGAGGCGGGGCTGTTTCGCGAGCGGAACTTGCGGAGTGCAAAGTCCCCGGCTCCGGCAGCGAGCAGGGCGTAGTCGCTCAGAACCCGCATACGATAGGCACGGGCGGCTTTTCGGGATTCGCGCTCCTCTGACAGATGCTCTGACACATAAGTGGTCAGTCCCTCGCTCCAATTGCCCGCTTCATAGTCCACCAGCACGCCGTTTCCCCACCAGCAGTGAGCGATTTCGTGCCTAAGGCTGGTTTCCGGTATGAACGGCAGCTGCAGCACCCGGGTCCCGAGCAGGGTAAAGGATGGAAAGCCATACCCGGTGGCGAAAAAATTTTCCACCACCGCAAACTTTGGAAACAGGTAGCCGCCGTGCAAATCCTCAAAAAATTGCAGGTGCCGCCTGGCTGCGGAAAGATAGCGGTCCGAGAGGGGTGCGGTCTGAGGGGAAAAATATGTCGAAACCCGCACATGGCCTGCGGATGCGTTTGAAATCTCATAATAACCGGCAAACAGGGCCTGCGGGTCTGAGGCCCGATCGATGTCCCAGCGCGAGACGCTTTGGCCGCCGATGGTTTCATGGGCTATCGCCCGGCCCCCGGTTACGGCGAACATACCCGCCGGCCCCCTGACTGTCAGCCGGATGGATGCGTTTTCCGCCCGGCTCAAGGGATACCAGCCGCTGCCGCCCAGCAGGAAAACCGCATTTTCCGTCATGGTCCCGGCCACGCCTTGTCCCGGATTGTCCATGGCGTAGGGTTCGGGTTCGTATGGGTCGTCGAAACGGGCTGCATATTCAATGGCAAGCGTCGCCTTACTGCTTCTATCGTCTTTAGGCATGTCAACGGCAAGACGTCCGCCCTTGAAGCTGTAATCAGCCGTCTCGCCGTTTAGGCTAAGTTTACGGATGTCGGCGTCAGCCGCTAAAGTAAACAGAACCTGTGACTGCCCTTCGAATTCAATGGTAATGGTGTCCCGGCCGATGAGCGTTTTGTTTTGAGTTGATAATTCGACTTTCAGATCGTGCCGGGCCGATAGAATGCCGGCCGCCGCCCCGGTCGGGAGGATCAAAATCATCAATATCAGAATGGCTTTTTGGGTCATAACTTAACATAGGAATGTCGTGCGGCGAATGCAATCTCATGGGGGCGCCGCCACCAGAGCGGACTTATACTTTTTTTATCATTGCTGTCCAGGAAACTGTGAAAGGATTCAGTATGCGCAATTGCTGATCGATCAGAAGCCCGTCTTGCATATCCCCGGAATACAGGATTTCGCAGCTTGCAATAAGAGCAGCGGCTATGAC
>CAZTHW010000208.1:1405-4897 GCA_964613595.1 uncultured Desulfobacteraceae bacterium
CCATAGAATCGTAAATGCTGAGCCTGTGGGCATAGGGTCACCCATTAAAAGCCTGGTCAGAAAACCTTTTATTGTTTTACTGGATTGATATAATAAGGAAAAATCACACGCTCAAAACCGGTTCCGGAACGCGCTTTTTTGATTTATTGGTTCCGGCATGTTAAAAGACATAAGCAAATTGCGCAAACATGACGGCAGGACGACAAAAAAAGGCGGCTACGATGAAAAACGCTCTTCGGTATGCCGGAATCCTTGCATTGCTGTTTCTCCTGACCGCGGCCTGCCAGCACCCGCGACAGAAAGCATCATTTGAAGACATCAGCGCAGTTGACGCCTTAAAAGCCCACAGCCGGGAATTCGAAAAACGGGTGGAGACCGTCACCGACGGGGTACACGTTGCCATCGGCTATGGTCTTGCCAACTAGGTTATGCTCGAGGGCGCTGACCGATCATCTGCTTTGCCTGGACCCGGAAAATACCGGGGTGAAAAATCTGCGTGCAGGCGCCCTGATCGCCCTGGACAAGGCCCGGAAAAACCCCAATGCCCGGCATTACTATCTCACCTGCGCAGCCGAGCTTCAGCAGGACCTGGATATGGACAAGCGCGCCACTGGTAACCATTACCACGGAGTTTGACGTCAAGGGCGGCAAAATTGCCTTCATCAAGTTCATGAAACTTTTTCAGGCCTCTAATGCATAAGGCCGCAGGGGCTGAAAACCGATATCCGGGCATGTCAGCCCTGATATGGATTTTTGCAGTACCTTTTTGCGGCAGGAAAATGAAACTATCACACGAAAGGATATCTAATGGCGGATCACAGGTGTGAGAACTGCGGTTTCAGGGCAAAATATGATCGCAACCCCAAATCCTTGTTGGGCCGGCTGTGGCGGTGGCACGCGTCATGGTGCCCCGGATGGAAATCTTACATGTCATCTCTGCCGGATGCGCAAAGAATCAAACTGGCTGAAAAATATGACCTCAAGAAATTCAAATGATCCGGTGGCAAGCGCCCGGGGCAGCCGTTGTTTATAATTGCGATTTAACGGATGCCATTTTGCTGTTTAGCCCATTGGCGCGGTCTTTGCGATAGTCGGCCTTCATCGTGAGATAAATGCGGTCGCAATCATTCTGCAGGTCTTTAAAGCATTGATCGACAACCTTGAACACCGCCGGCCAGTCGCCTTCAATGCAGGTTCCCATGGGGTTTATCTCATAAGACAGGCCGCTGTCTTCGATGATTTTGACAGCCCGGGCCACATAAGAACTGACACTGACGCCCTTGTCCATGGGAAAGATAGAAAGTTCAACGATAACGCTCATAATTCCCTCCTGTTTAATGACTTTTCATTAACGTAACGGCAACCGATGCCGGCTGCAAAGATTCCGGCATTCAGGTAAACCGGAAAAAGCGACAACTATCCTGACACAAGGAGTTATAGTGAACATGGATTTCATCCCCGGCACCAGGCCGGAGGCAAGCCTCAAAGAACCCGGCCTCTGGTTTGTCTTTGACAACGGCCGCCTGCTGATCAAAACCCGGGGCGGTGAAGAAGACGTGATCATCCCGGCGGGCAGGGAGATTGAAGAAAGCAAAATCACCTTGACCCGCAAACAGTTTATCGGTTCCCTGGGAAAGCGCCCCTGCTATGCCGCGGCAATCGAAGGGGACAAAACTCCGCCCGCGGGGTTTGCCTTAAAGCCGCTTCGCGCGCTTTTAACCCAACTGGACGAGGGTCTGATCTGGGCGGCGGGCCGGGCCAACCAGCTTATTCACTGGGAGCAGACGCATAACTACTGCGGCGCCTGCGGCAGCCGGATCGAAGACAAAGCCGATGAGAAGGCAAAAATATGTCCGCAGTGCGGACTTGTCATTTATCCGCGGGTAACGCCCGCGGTAATTGTGGCCGTGATGAAAAACGACCAGATCCTTCTTGCCCGCAACAACCAGGCCCGCATTCCCTTCTACAGCGTGCTTGCCGGATTCGTGGAGCCCAGCGAAACCCTGGAGCAATGCGTCCGACGCGAGGTTAACGAAGAAGTGGGCATTATCGTCGAAAATATCCGGTATTTCGGCAGCCAGCCCTGGCCGTTTCCCAATTCGCTGATGATCGGGTTTACCGCTGAATACGCCGCAGGAGAGATCCGAATCGATTCGGAAGAGCTATCCGATGCCGGCTGGTTTGACAGGGACAGCCTTCCCCGGATCCCCCCGCCCTTAAGCATCGCCGGCCAATTGATCGCGTGGTTTGTCAAAAACCGCCCCGGCGTGTGAGCCCTGCATGGCCATGCACTCCAGGGCATTGCCTGGATACTTCAGACAATTATTGCCGACCACGGACCCGAACGGAATAAAGTAACCAAAAACGGATCCGGCATCGTTTAGATTGGTCCGGGCGCCCACGGCAATAATAACCCCGCAGAATCCGACGAACAATCCGAACCAGCGGGTAAGGGGACTATGTTCTCCCACAACCGGACCGGACAAGGCTCCCGTGAGCATCGGCTGGAGAGCCACAACAAGGGCAACAATTCCCGCGGGAACGCCCTGCTGCAATGAGAAAAGCACGCAGCCCAACCAGAGGAAACCATAACGCGGTATAAAAGTTCTCCTTTCCGGGAAATTTTAAATCAGCTCTATCCATTGATGTACAGGGTGCGGGGGCGTAACGAAGACAATATGCACCAAGTTGCCGCTACCGCAGCATCTGTCCCTTACAGGCCCGTTCTTTGGCCGGGAAAAATGCCCCTGGCCGGACCCCAATCCGGTCATCAGTAATATTTCCTTTATAAGCGACAATCAGGCAATATTACGTTATTGCCCGGAAAGGTAACCACTGCCTTCATTACCACGGGACTCCGCTGCTGTTTGCATGGCTGCAAGCAACTGCCGGGAAAGCAACCGGCCCAGCAGATGATGTAATACTTGAAAAACGGTTCCATGAAAAACTTTTCGCATTATCGTGCCCAAAATGCGCTTTGGTATTGTCTGTAGACAAATGGTATTAAATTTCCGCACACAAGACAAACCTTGAATACATTCTCCGGCGCAGGAAACTGACAGGGAAAAAGCCGAATTGCTTGACCCCGGGAAAACCCCGGTTTATTGTTAAAGTAAATCAATAGTTATTCAAAAAGCGCCCCGGCGGGACGTTGCACGGGAAAAACCCGATTTTCCCCAAACACTCGGAAATTCGTGATTGTCTGATTTCTTTAAAAATTTCTCCACAGGCTGCGGCGCACTGATATTAATCTGCTTCTTTGCTTTTATCGTGGCGCCGTTAATCCTTTTTGTTTTTAAAGTGGCGCTGTGGATCGCCATCCCCGTACTTACTTTACTGGTCCTCATTGTTGCCGTGGCCTTGTTTGGCAGGGTGATTACAGAGATTAAAGACCGCTGGTAAAAAATGCGGGCAAAAACGCCCGGAAAGATTTGATGTATCCTAAATTGAGCGATTTTCAAGTTTGTCGCAGATACAAGGAAGATGCAGACG
>CAZTHW010000209.1:0-4838 GCA_964613595.1 uncultured Desulfobacteraceae bacterium
TTTTTTAAGGAATTAAGTCATTTTCAGGTGTTAAAATTTGAAACCCTCCGGGATGTTCAATTTAGGATAAACGAAAACGATTCCGAATATGAAAACAGATCATACACCCTGGTTGGTGTTGACAGGAGATATTGTTGACGGATCCGGCATTTATTATCGGAATTGATCTGGGTACCACCAATTCGGCGGTGTCCTGGGCGGATCTGCGGGCCGATCCCGGCCGGGACAAGGGAATCCGGCTGTTTCAGGTACCGCAGTTGACCGGCGCCGGCGAAGTTTCGGAAATGTCCGTGCTGCCCTGTTTTTGTTATTTGCCGGGCAAATACGACGTGGCCCCGGAGGCCATCAGTCTGCCCTGGGATGCCAGCCAGGCGCCTTCCCGCGTGGTGGGCACGTTTGCCCGGGATCACGGTGCAAAAATTCCGTCCCGGCTGGTTTCTTCAGCCAAAAGCTGGCTTTGCCACGGCCAGGCCGACCGCCGCTCCCGCATCCTGCCCTGGGGCGCCGGGGAAGGCATGCCGCGGATATCGCCCGTGGAGGCCACCGCCGCTTACCTCGGTCATATCCGTTCGGCCTGGAATCACGCCCAGTCCGACGAAGATCTGTACCTGGAAAATCAGTATCTCATTATTACGGTGCCTGCATCGTTTGACGAAGCCGCCCGGGACCTGACCCTGGAGGCTGCAAAACTCGCCGGTCTCCACGATGTTATTCTGCTCGAGGAGCCGCTTGCAGCTTTTTACAGCTGGCTGATTCGTTACGAAAACAACTGGCGGGACTATATTGCCCCGGGTGAACTGGTGCTGGTTTGCGATGTGGGCGGCGGCACCACGGATTTCACCCTGATCACGCTGCGGGAGACCGAAGGAACGCCCCGGTTTGAAAGAATCGCGGTGGGCGATCACCTTATTCTGGGCGGAGACAACATTGACCTGGCACTGGCCCGGCACGTGGAGCAGCAGTTCGGCCCCGGTGCCAATCTGACAGCGGATCGCTGGAAGACGCTGTGCCATTTGTGCCGGCAGGCCAAGGAAAACATTCTCAACCAGGGCACGGACCGTGAGACCATCACCATGATGGGCGAGGGCAGCCGTCTGATCGGCGGCACCCTGACCGCCCAACTCGACCGAAGCACGCTTGAACACATCCTGCTGGAGAGCTTTTTCCCGGTAGCCGAAAGGCAGAACCCCGTTCAGGAGAGCCAGGCCCGGGGCGTGTCCGAGTTCGGGCTCCCTTTTGCCGCGGATTCTGCCATTACCCGGCATATCGGGTATTTCCTGGAGCAGCACCGCCCGGATGTGGAAAATTTCCTGGGTCCGCGAAGTCCGTTTCCCGACCGGGTCCTGTTTAACGGCGGAAGCCTGAAATCCGGGCTGGTCCAGGAACAAATCCGGCATGCCCTTCGCAGCTGGTTTACGGAAAACGACGAAAGCCTGCCCGGGGTGCTTGAAAACCGGAACCTGGATATTGCCGTGGCCCTGGGCGCGGCCTATTACGGCCTGGTCCGGTTCGGCCGGGGGGTTCGCGTGGGCAGCGGAAGCCCCCGTTCCTACTACCTGGGCATTGAAAGCCGGGAACAGGAAGAAGCCGGGCAGCCCCAGGCCATCTGCCTGGTGGAGCGCGGCATGGACGAGGGTACCCGGATCGCCCTGACTGACCGCAAATTCGAGGTGCTTGCCAACCGGCCGGTGGCTTTTGACCTGTTTAGTTCCAGCTATCGCTCGGGTGACCGGTCCGGGGAGCGAGTGACCGTGGATGAGAGCATGACCCGCCTGCCGCCGATCCAGACCGTGATTCAGTTCGGTCGCAAGGGGGTGCAGACCGCCATTCCGGTGCAGTTGGAAGCCGAATACACCGAAACCGGCGTGCTTGAAATCTGGTGCCGCTCGCTGTCCACCGGGCACCGGTGGCGCCTGAATTTCCAGCTCCGGCAGATGCCGGTTCAGCCGGAGGTCGCTGAAACCGAGGTGTTTGACCACGAAACCGTGGAAGCGGCGATTGCCGCGGTGGATGTCGCGTTTGCACCGGACGCCGCAGAAAGCGAACTTTCAGGCCTGGCAAAAACCATTACCGGAATTATCCAGAGGTCCCGGGATTACTGGCCCCTGTCCTTTCTTAGAAGTATTGCAGATGCACTTCTGGCGCGCATGGGCAATCGCAGGCACACTCCGAAGCATGAAATCCGGTGGCTGAATCTTACAGGCTTCTGTCTTCGCCCGGGATTCGGGGATGGTTTTGACAGCCGTCGAATTCAGTCTCTCTGGAAAATATACAAAAGCGGCGTGAATTTTAAGAAAAACCAGCAGGCCGTAACCGAGTGGTGGATCCTGTGGCGGCGGGTTGCCGGCGGCCTGAGCGCCGGGCAGCAGCGGCAGTTTGCCCAGGATTGCCGGGCGGTGCTCATGCCGAAAAAAGGAACCCGGGTCAGGGTCCCGCTCCAGGAGCGGATTGAAATGTGGATGGCGCTGGCCAACATGGAGCGCCTGGCAGCGGAGGAAAAAAGCGCCTGGGGTGATGCCCTGCTCGGGGAAATGAATCCGAAAAAATCCAGACCGCAATTGTTCTGGTCCTTATCCCGGATCGGCGCCCGGGAACTGCTTTACGGCCCGGTGGATCGCGTGGTCCCGCCGGGCAAGGCCGCACAATGGGCGGACTTTGTAATGCAACAGCAATGGAAACATCCCGGGGCAGCGGGCACGGCCCTGGCGCGCATCGGGCGCAAAACCGGGGACCGGGCCCGGGACCTGGACGAAAAGACCCTGGCCGGGATTGTTGGTTGGCTCGAAGCCCGCGGGATGGAGGCGGAGGTCCGGGTTGTCAAAAGCGTGGTGCCGATGAAAAAGGTCGAGGCGTCCGCCATGTTCGGCGAATCCCTGCCAGCCGGCCTGATCCTGCATGAATAGGCGCATTTTTTTCTGCGGCGCCTTCGAGTAAAGCCCTTCTCACTGTCGCCGTAGGGTTTTCCCGGAAGCTTTCCATTTTGCAATGTTCTGCTAAAAAAAGCCGGGCTTCCAGGTCTTTCGCAGGGTCGGGCCGGCGGGGAAGTTTGTGCATATGCCGTCCGCTGACGCGCCCGATGCATCTGCACAAACCACCCCGCCGTCCCGCCCTGTCTAACCCCTCGACAGTTGCCCCCATCCAGGTCCGGAAAGCTTCAATAGCCATGGCTTAGGGGCGAACCTGTGTGTTCGCCCTGTCCCCTTGAAAAACACAGGTTCGCCTTTACGGATATACGTTGTCAATGTTTGAGCCTAAAAGACCAGACACGGTTTTCTCGTGCGGAGATTGTCGGGGCTGCCGCATGACGCATTGCACGCGGCCCGGCGTTGAAGCCCGGGTTTTTTGCCCTTGGGACTTGAGAAAATCGACTGTTTCGGTTATATTTAATAAAATTGAGAATATAAACCGGAGCCGTTAATCCGGATTGTTGACAAAACCGCAGCGCATTTCAAAAGGAATTAAGGCAGGGCACTGCATATGCATCCATATCCCTGGCTGATCGCCCACAGGGGGGCCATGGCCGAAGCCCCGGAAAACGTGGCCGCGGGCTTTGACATTGCGTTTTCCCACGGGGTCGACGGCATTGAAACGGATGTGCAAATGAGCGCAGACGGCGTGCCGGTCATTTTTCACGATGACTCGCTGCGGCGGATCACCGGGAAAAAGGGAGCCGTGGCGGATTACCCGGTTGCCGCTTTGCAGGAGTTGGATTATGGTGCCTGGTATGCCGAATCCTTTCGGGGACATCAGATCCTGACCCTGGAATCGCTTTTAAGGCGCTATGCCGGCAAGGGAATTCTCATGATTGAGCTCAAATCTGAGGCTGGCAGGCAGGAGCCTTCGGCATACCGCGGCCGCATGTGCCGTGCGGCAGCAGATACGATTCTCCGGGCGGTTCCCGAAGATCGGCACAAAGAAATTTTCATTCTCAGCTTTGATGCCGGCATGGTGGCCCATACCCGGAAACTGGCCCCGTCGTTGAATTATGTGTTAAATCTCGGCAAGCCGGTTTCCCGCAAAGCTTCTGATGACGAGATGCACCGCGGCCTGTGGGGCTACGGGCTTGCCTTCCGGAAACTCACTGCCGGGTTTGTCCGGGAGTGTCATGACCGGGAAAAGCGCGTAGCCGTGTATTCCTGCAACTCGCCGGCCGAGGTGTCCGCCGCCCTGGAGCCCGGTACCGACGTGGTGATGACAGATGATCCCGGCAAAGTGGCTACGCATTTTGCCGAGGTCCGGGAATCGGCCGGCACTGCCTCTGCTTTTCGCTGTGGTTCCGGAAAACCCTGAATTGATCAATTCAGGAGGGAGGAAAAATGGTTTTTCGAAAGTTCTGGGGCACATGTCTGTGGATTTTGCTTTTCGCCGCCTTTTCGCAGCAGGTCGAGGCTGCAGCGGTTGTGCCGCAAGGCGTGACCGTGTCTGCGGATTTGAATTCAGTGACGGTTTCCTGGCAAGAAGACAGCGATGCCGATGGGTATTATGTGTACTGGGGAACCGCTGAAAATAATCTTGACAGCAGCGCCGACGTCCCGGAAACCGCAGGCGAGTCTTATGTGATCGATAACCTGGAATCCGGCACCACTTATTATGTTGCTGTATCTGCTTATGAGATCCAAGTTACACCCGAGGGAGAAGAAGAAATAAAGGAAACGGATCGTTCAGAGGTAAAGGAGGTTGCCACCGATTCCGATACCACTGCGCCTGCGGTTCCTGCCGGCTTTTGGGTGACAGACCTGGAAGAAATCACGCAAAACGAGGTGCCGCTGCAGTGGGACGCCAATTCCGAGTCTGACCTGGATTTCTACCGGATCGAATACGGCACGTCTTCCGGCAGT
>CAZTHW010000210.1:0-4770 GCA_964613595.1 uncultured Desulfobacteraceae bacterium
TATAAGATTTTGATTTTACTTAAACACTTAATCACTTAAAACTTAACACGGCCTGAAAAAAAAGACTTTTTACAGGCTTATCTCATTTGACAGTAACCCATATCTGCATGCGGTAATTTGGATGCCGGGTACCGCTTTGCACTTCCAGGATTTCAAAGGCCTGAAAATCGGGCGCCGTGACCAGTCCGGTCAAAAAACCCCGGAAATTTAAATAATTTCCCTGCATTTGCCCGTGCACGAGCAGTCTGTCGGATCCTCTGCTCATGGATTCCGGGGCAGGAGAGAAGGAGGTTTCCGGAATGCCGGCAGAAACCGCCATGTCTGACAGGAGTTTTGAGACATTTTCAATGGTAAATCCCATCATTCCGGGTGCCGGGAGCTGTTCTGCAACCCGGTCAAATTCCTGCTTTTCTGCCAGCTTCTGCTGCAGGCGCCGGTATAGAGGGTGGAAAATCTTCTGCTTTTCTATCCGGGCCTTCAGGCGTTCGGTCTTTTTTTCCGCATCCGCAATCTGTTGCCGGGTAGGCATAATGCCCACAACCAGCATTGCGCCCAGCACAATTGCACTGAACAGGATATAGGCGAGGGCCCGCCGGTTTGCACTGATTTCATGCCATCGGGTCATTTCATACCTTTGCAAGATCGAGATTCAGGGTAAAGCGGAATACGTTATCCCCTGTATTCAGCGTGTCCCGGGAACTTTTGCGAATGGAGGAGTCACGAAACAGCGGTGAACGGCGGAGTCTTAGCAGATATCCGGTCAGATGCGTTTCAAACAGGGAAGGGTCGCTGCGGATAAACCCTTCCACCATCAGGGTCCCGGCTTTGTCTTTCCCGTTTGTATTCCCCCCTGTCGCCGGATCCATTCGGATATTGAGCAGTTCTATGTGTTGCGGGGTCAGCTGGTTTAGCTCCTTGAGCACCGCCACGGGGCGAAGTTTTCGGCTGTAGGTCCGCAGTTCGTCCTTTTTTTCCTCCAGTTCTGCTGCCATCCGGGCGAGATCTTCCGATTGGATTACGGGGGAATACTGTTCCAGTTGCTGCTGGACCTGGGCAGTGTGTTTTCTCGTCTGTTCCAGATCGTGCCGGGCCGTCCACCACCAGCCCGCGGTCAGCACAAACAAAAGCGCGCAAGCTGCTGCAACGGCGTTGGTATTGCGCAGGGCTTCGCGCTCCTTGTCCCTGTCACCTGCCGTGCGCAGAAAATTGATCATTTTATCCGAGGGCATTGCCAATGCGGTCGTGGAGACCAGGCTGAGACGCTCGTCGCTGTCCTGAAGCGAACTCCTGCCTGCGGCCCCTTCTGTTTCCGGGGCCGGTATGTCCATGATTACGGCCGGAATGCCCAACTGTTCGCTGAAAAACTCGGCAAGACCCGGCAGGAAGGAAATGCCCCCGCAAATGTAAATGCGTTCCGGCGCCGGGTGACTCAACACGTTGACCGAGTGGTCTATGGTTCTTTCCAGCTGGCGGGCCAGGCGCTCCAGGGCGGGGCGGACCATGTCGAAAATATCCTCGGGGGATTCCGCCTGGCCGTTGGGAGCTGAATCCTTGATGCCCGGGGCGGCCTGTTGCTTTAACCGCTGGGCCGCCTGTTGCCGGTCCATTATGACACGGGTCTCAGGGGCGCCTTCAGGTTCCTGTCCGGGCATTTCGAGTTCTTCCGGTCCCGGCTCACCGCTTTCGTATCCCATGATCAGGGAATCCAGGATGCTGTCTCTGCCGGTTTTGATCACCCGGTTAAAAAGGGTGGTATGTCGTCCGTGGATATCGATATATGAGGCATCTTCTCCGATATATAGAACGGCATAGGGGTCGTCTCCGGGATCGATCCAGTTGTGGATAAACAGGTTTTCCAGGGAAAACCCGGGAAGCGTGATGCCGGCAATCCTGTAACCGATTTCGGCAAAAATTCTCTGATACAGCCGGATCTCCCGGGCCGAGGCAATGCAGACTTCGGCGACAATTTTCTGGACCCCCTGGTCGGCGATCTCGTCTTTGATCCGGAAGTCAAAGAAGTATTCGTTTTCATCAAAGGCCCTTTCTTTACGGGCCGACCAGTACACGGCATTGGTAAGGCCCTTGGTGACCTTGGGCACGTGCACCGTCCATATTTCTCCCTTCGAAGGCGGCAAACAGATCCATATATCGGTTTTACGGGCCCGGATCATGTTCTGCAGCCGGGCCTTTAAAAACAACGGGAAATCCGGGTGTTCCGGGCTGATTCCTTCCGGCAGCGGCACGGACGCCGCATCAACGATTTGCCAGGTGTTTTTTGCGTTGTTCGTGCAAACCAGGTTGACCCGGTCGCGGAATATTTCTATCCCCAGAAAATCCCGTGATCCGGCTGACAGCAAGGTTCTTTTGACCTGCCGCCTGAAACCTGCGGGCGTTAAATTTTCCTGCCCGGAACCACCCCCCTTGTCTCCGCCTTGGCGGATCACCTGGAGCAGTTTTTCCGTGGATGAAACTTCCTTCTCGTTTGTCAATATGAAACTCTTTTCTGGATGATCCGGTGGTTCCGATGTCTGGGGCAGCAGCGAGTTTTCGGTTACGGGTTGACGCCCGGAGCAGCAATCCGGCAGTATTTCCGTTGAAAACCGGCAAAAATCAGAAAAAAAATTCAAAAAATCAATATTGTTATGTTAATTAGGACATTCAAGGCCCATGTGTCAACATTTTTGTCAATTTGCGGGCCGGCAGGACAATTGTATGCAGGAGGGTCTCATGCCAGAAACCATTTTTATCACAGGCGCCTCTTCGGGTATCGGCCGCGCGGCCGCCTGAAAATTCTGCACACCAGCATGATCGCCCGGATGTAATTCCGGAAAGGAGATTAAAATTCATCATAGGCGATCATTTCCGGATCAACGCCAAAGCTGTCCAGGGTTTGCAGGCAGGCTCTTAGCATCATGGGCGGGCCGCAGAGGTAGTATTCCACTTCCGAAGGGTCGGGATGGGACTGGAGAAAATATTGCTCCAGGCTCTGGTGGATAAATCCGGTCATGCCCTTCCAGTTGTCCTCGGGCAGGGGTTCGGACAGGGCCACTTGGTAGGAGAAATTGTCAAACTGTTCGGCCATCTCCCGGAATTCTTCATCATAGAGCATTTCCTGCCGGTTTCTGGCCCCGTACCAGAAGCTCATGGGCCGGGTGGTTTTCCGGTAAAGCAGCTGGTCCCGGATCTGGCTGCGCATGGGCGCCATACCCGCCCCGCCGCCGATAAAGCACATTTCGCGTTGGGTTTGGGCAACCCGGAAATCCCCGAACGGGCCGCTCAGGCTCAGCCGGTCGCCGGGTTGCAGGCTGAAGAGATAGGACGAGCCCACCCCGGGAGGCGCATCGGGCTGGTCCGGGGGCGGAGTGGCAATCCGGACCGTGAACATCAGCGGGCTGTTTTCCGCGGGCGGGTTTGCCAGTGAATAAGCCCGGTATACCGGCTCGTCGTTGAAGGCTTCCAGATCCCACAGTTCAAACCGGTCCCAGGTCTGTTTAAACGGCTCCGGGATGTCGAATTCAGAAAACAAAGCCCGGTACGGGGGAATGTCGATCTGCATGTACTGCCCGGCTTCAAAGGGTATCTCCCGGTCTGAATCAAGTTTTACAGCCAGTTCCTTGATAAAGGTGCCGATGCTCTGGTTGGAAACCACGGCGGCCTCGTATTTCTCAATGGCAAATATTTCCGGCGGGATTTCAATTTCCATGTCCTCCCGGATCTTGAGCTGACAGGCAAGGCGGATATTCTGCTGTTTGTCCGCGCGCGACAGGTGCGGCAGCTCGGTGGGCAGGATATCGCCGCTGCCCTTGATCACCTTGCATCGGCACTGGCCGCAGGACCCGCTGCCGCCGCAGGCTGAGGGCAGGTATATTTCGTTCTGGTTCAGCGCCGAAAGCAGGCTCGTGCCAGTTCTTACGGTCATGGGCTTATCGGCATCCCCGTTGATAATGATCCGGCTGTCGCCTTTCTGGGCCACCCGGGACTCCACGAAAAGCAACACAGCGACCAGCAGAAGGATGATGCTTGAAAATGTGCCGATACTCACCAGGTAAATCAACAATCCCCCCGGATTACATCGTGATGCCGGAAAAGAGCATGAACGCCATGGCCATCAGTCCGGTAACGATCATGGTAATACCGAACCCTTCCAGTCCTCTGGGCAGATCCGCGTACCTGAGCTTGATGCGGGCGGCTGCCATGGCAGTGATCGCCAACAGCCAGCCCACGCCCGAGCCGAAACCGTAGACCACGGACTCGATAAACGACATCTCGCGCTCCACCATGAACAGCGAACCGCCCAGGATGGCGCAGTTGACCGCAATCAGCGGCAGAAAAATGCCCAGGCCCGCGTACAGGGCCGCGGAAAACCGGTCGATGATCATCTCAATGGCCTGCACCATGGCCGCGATCACGGAGATAAACACGATCAGCTTCAAAAAGGAAAGATCCACCTCCGGCAGCCCGGCCCATGCAAGCGCGCCGGGCGCGAGCAGGCCGTGGAATATCAGCCAGTTGACCGGGGTCGTGACGGTGAGCACGAAAACCACGGCAAAGCCCAGCCCGATGGCGGTGTCGATGTTTTTGGACACCGCCACAAACGAGCACATGCCCAGGAAATAGGCCAGCAGGATGTTGCCGGCAAACACGGAATTTAAAAATATGCTGACCAGTTCGACCATTTGTTATGATTTCCTTGAATTTGCCAGGTATTTCTGCACCCAGGCCATCAGTCCGATAATGATAAAAGCCGCCGGGGCCAGCATCATAATGCCC
>CAZTHW010000211.1:0-4763 GCA_964613595.1 uncultured Desulfobacteraceae bacterium
GCCTGTATCTGTATTTGTAGATATAAATAATTGTTTTTCAGTCTTTATTATGTTAAATGTGATTTTGCAATCGTAAAGTGCTCGCAGGAGCAACACAAGAGAGAAGTGGCGGTATATACATTTTTCTTGTGCGTAATCCGGAAAAAGGGGGACCAATGCCTGTTTTTCAATGGGAAGGCAAGGATCGGAGCAACCGGGTCCGCAAGGGGGAAATCGAGGCGGCCAGCGAGCAGGAAGTCCGGGCGCAGTTGGGACGCCAGCGCATCAATCCCACAAAGATCAAGAAAAAACCCAAGGATCTGTTTGAAAATGTCTCGTTTCTCCAGCCCAAGGTGCAGCAAAGAGACATTATTGTTTTCTGCCGGCAGTTTTCCACCATGATTGATGCGGGCCTGCCCATCATCCAATGCCTGGATATTCTCCAGGCCCAGCAGGAGAACCCGACTTTCAAAAAAATGATCAAGGACATCAAGGAATCCGTGGAAGGCGGCCAGACCCTGGCCGAGTCCCTGAAGAAATATCCCAAGCACTTTGACGACCTGTTTGTCAACATGGTGGCTGCAGGCGAGGCCGGCGGAATTCTGGACGTGATCCTGCGGCGGCTTTCTGCATACATGGAAAAGGCGGCCAAGCTCAAGTCCCAGGTCAAGGGGGCCATGACCTATCCCCTGGTGACCATCTGCATTGCCATCGCCGTGGTGGCCGTGATCCTGGTTTTTGTGATCCCGGTGTTCGAGGATATGTTTTCCAGTATGGGGCAGGCTTTGCCTGCCCCGACACAGATAGTTATCGGCTTAAGCGATTTCGTCAAGGGCAATATCCTGTGGATCATCATCGGTCTCGTGTTGTTTATTGTTGCATTCCGGCAATACTACAAAACCGAGAAGGGGCGGGCCACCATTGACGAGCTTTCTTTGAAGCTGCCGGTCGTGGGTATTCTGATAAGAAAAGTGGCTGTGGCCAAATTTACCCGCACCATGGGAACCATGCTGGCCAGCGGGGTGGCCATTTTGGAGGCCCTGGATATCGTGGCCAGAACCGCCGGCAATAAGAGCATTGAACGCGCCATATACCAGGTCCGTTCAGGCATAGCCGAAGGACAGACCATTGCCGATCCCCTCGCCGAGACCGGGGTGTTTCCGCCCATGGTCTGCCAGATGATTGCAGTAGGCGAATCCACCGGCGCCATTGACGCCATGCTGGAAAAGATCGCGGATTTTTACGAGGAGGAAGTCGACCAGGCCGTGGAAAACCTGACCGCCATGATCGAGCCGTTCATGCTGGTGTTTTTGGGCGTGGTCATCGGCGGTCTGGTGGTGTCCATGTACCTGCCCATATTTACGATGGCCGGGGCGGTCAGCTAGCATCAGGGCCATGGTCTCTTTTCGTTCAAAAGCAGCGCAGGACCTGCACCGCAAGCTCAAGTGGCTGATTTTTTTTCGGGCGCTTTTTGGCGTGGTGCTCTTGGGCTCGATTCTTGTGCCCTTCATGCGCCCGGACATGGAACTGCATCTGGCGGGCAGGGCTCTGGACTACCTGCTGCTGATTTCCCTGGGGCTTCTGGCCCTATCCGTAATCTATGTTATTGTATTGCCGTGGATCCGCCGCCTGATGCTGTTTGCCTACATCCAGGTGGGCATTGACACTTTCCTGGTCACCCTGATCATATTTGTCACAGGCAGTTTCTCCAGCATTTTTACTTTCATGTACCTGGTGGTGATCGTGTATACCACCATGGTGACCTATCGCAGCGGCGGGATGGTGATTGCCACGCTCTGCTGCATTCAGTACGGCCTGATGATCGACCTGGAGTATTACGGCATCATTCATCCCCTGGGCTATGAGGCCGGTTTTCTGGCCGCCGGTCATGACTGGCCCTACATCATCTACAAGCTCCTTTTAACAATTGCAGCCTGCTACGCCGTGGCAATTCTGAGCGGATTTCTCTCCGAGCAGGAGCGTTCGGCAAAACGTGATCTCTGGGCCATGGAAGACCAGATGAAGCGCATGGAGCGGCTGGCTGCCGTAGGCGAGATGGCTGCGGGACTGGCCCATGAGATCAAGAATCCCCTGGCCTCGCTGACCGGTTCGATCCAAATGATGCAGGACCAACTCGATTACGATCCGGAGCAGGAGCGCCTGATGCAGATCGTCATGCGGGAGGCCGACAGGCTGAGCACACTGGTGACCGATTTTCTGCGCTTTGCCAAGCCGGGTCCCGGAAATGCGGAGGAGATCCGGCTCGATAATGTCGTATCCGAAGTGGTGGGGCTCTTTGCATCAGATCCCAGTTATCAGTCCGATATTGAGGTAAAAACCGATCTGGCACCAGGCCTGCATGTGACAATCGATCCGGAGCATTTAAGGCAGGTGTTGTGGAATTTGCTGTACAATGCGGCAGAGGCCCTTGAAGACCGGGGCGAAATCGAGGTGAAAGTGTATCCGGGCAGAAAGAATTATGCATGCATCAGCATCACGGACAACGGGCCCGGCATGGACGAACAGACCCTGTCCACCGTGTTTGATCCGTTTTTTTCCACAAAGTCCGGGGGCACCGGGCTCGGGCTTTCCATCGTACAGCAGATGGTCGGCGCGCATGGCGGGCTGGTGGATATCGACAGCACTCCGGGCGGGGGCACCACGGTAACGATTCGGCTCCGGCGCCATCCTTCCTAAAAGGCTTGACACCGATTTGCAAATGGGATAGCAAGCCCCTGAACCATTTAAAAAAAATCGCATTTTCACCGCAGACCGGGAAAACATGCGCGTGCGGCTCGGGTTTTTTTGTACAAAAGCGGTTTCGTGCGCATATACAGGGGAACATGGATGACGCAGTCAAAAGACGTGATTACAAAACGCAGGGAAAAGATCGAGGCGCTCAAGGCCGAAGGCTTGGATCTGTTTCCCAATGATTTTGCAGTGACCCATACGGTTGCCGATATCCGGGATGCCATCGATCAGGCCGACGAGCAGGTCACCGGCGGTAACCTCGGGATTCGTGCCGCAGGGCGGATGATGGCGGTCAACCGCTTTGGCAAGTCGGCCTTTATCCGTTTCCGGGACCGCAGCGGGCAAATGCAGGCCTATATTCGCCAGGACCGGGTGGGCGAAGAGGCCTACGCGTTTTTCAAGAGACTCGATATCGGCGATTTTGTGGGGCTGCAGGGCACGATGTTTGTCACCCGGACCGGGGAATGGACGCTGGCCGTTGATGCTTTCCGGCTGCTGGCCAAGGCTTACCGCCCTTTGCCGGAAAAGTTTCACGGGTTAAAGGACCCGGAAAAGCGGTATCGGCAGAGATACCTGGATCTGGTGATGAATCCGGAGGTCAGGGATGTCTTTGTTAAACGCAGCAGGCTGATTTCCGGGATTCGCGATTTTCTGCTGGCCCGCGACTACCTGGAGGTGGAAACCCCCATGATGCAGCCGATCGCCGGCGGCGCGGACGCCCGACCCTTTAAAACCCATCACAACGCCCTGGATATGGATTTGTACCTGCGGATCGCCCCTGAGCTTTACCTGAAGCGCCTGGTGGTCGGCGGATTTGAGCGGGTGTTTGAAATCAACCGCAATTTTCGAAACGAGGGCATTTCCACCCAGCACAACCCCGAGTTTACGATGCTGGAGTTTTACCAGGCATATGCCACGTACGCGGACCTCATGGATTTAACCGAGGAGATGTTCCGCCATGTGGCCGGGGCGGTGACCGGATCTGCGCGGGTGTCATACCAGGGCGAAGAGATCGACTTTAACAGCAGATGGCAGCGCATGACCCTTTTTGAAGCCCTGGTTTCGGTGGGCGGCATGGACCCGGCGCTATTAAAAGACAAGGCCGGGCTCATGGAGTTTGCAATCGCCCGTGGGGTTCCAGTGGACCGGAGCGCGGACGCAGATATCAGCCTGGGCAAGCTCACCACGAAGGTCTTTGAATACATCGTGGAGCCGCAGCTCATGCAGCCGACATTTATCACCGGGTACCCGGTGGAGGTTTCTCCGCTTTCACGGCGCAGCAGCCAGGATCCGCAAGTCACCGAAAGATTCGAGCTTTTTATTGCGGGCCGGGAGATTGCCAACGGATTTTCCGAGTTAAATGATCCCGTGGACCAGGAGGCGCGATTTCTGCGGCAGGTGGAAAACCGGGATTCGGAAAATGAAGAAGTGCAGATGGATGCCGATTACATCCGGGCACTGGAATACGGCATGCCGCCGACAGCCGGTGAGGGCGTGGGTATTGACCGGCTGGCCATGTTGCTGACAGATTCGGATTCCATCCGGGATGTCATTTTATTTCCCCACTTGAAACCCGCGGAAAAAAAATAGCACTTTTTTCGCGGGTGCCCGCAGAAGACAAGACATCCGAAACCACATTGGGCATATTGAATAAATGGCTTTTGAATATTTCATCGGCAGCCGGTATTTAAAATCCAGGCAGAAAACCGGCTTTATTTCCTTTATTACCGTGCTGTCCATTGCCGGGGTAACGGTGGGGGTCATGGCGTTGATTATCGTGATCGCGGTGATGACCGGCGCTGAATCCTATTTCAAGGACAAGATCCTGGGCGTGGAGCCGCATATCGTGGTTCGCAATTACGATGGCGCCATTTCGGATTACCCGGAGGTGATCCGGAGAGTCAAACAGCGCGATCAGGTGGAATCCGCGGTACCGTTTGTCGAAACCCAGGGAATGCTTCGCTCCGGCTCGGGGATGTCCGGGGCGGTGTTGCGGGGCATTGCCCCGGAATATGAAGGCACCGATGTCATGG
>CAZTHW010000212.1:0-4753 GCA_964613595.1 uncultured Desulfobacteraceae bacterium
AATCACTTAAAACTTAACACTGCCTGTAAAAAAGACTTTTTACAGGCTGATCAAAACTTAACACTTGTTTTTAATCCAACGGATCATTTTCCCGCATGGCCCAGACCCCGCACGGGCAGGCCCCGGCACAGAACCCGCAGCCGATGCACAGATCCGGATCCACCAGGTACTCGTAATCCGCCCCGGCCAGTTGTTTTCTGGAGATGGCCCCCTTCGGGCAGATGGTCTCGCAGATGCCGCAATCCCGGCACGTGCCGCATGATGCACAGCTTGCGCCGCACTGCTCCACACCGGAAAAGGCGGAAATCCGCGGATCAAAATATTCCAGTGAAACCCTGCCGGGAGGCAGGATGGGTGCGGTCTCGCCTTCATCGGGAACAGTTTCCAGATCCGTCCCCGCCGGAAGGGGACGCTTTTTTTCCGACATCTCGCTGATCGCTGCGGCCGCCTTGCGGCCCGCGCCAATGGCATCGGTGAGCAAACCCGGCCGGACAATATCACCGATGGCAAAAATCCTCGGATCCGTGGTCTGGTAATGCGCGTTGACCTTGACAAATCCGTTTTCGATTTGCACCGAGTCCGGCAGGAAGTCCGTGTCCGGCACGTCGCCGATGGAAACCACCACCGTATCCGCGGGCAGCACTTCGCCGGATTCCAGGACCACGCCCTCCTCGGTGATCTCCCGGGTATAACAGGGCCACCGGAATTTCGCGCCCGCGGCCTCGGCATGCTCGCGTTCCTTGCCAAAGGAAGCCGGCTCCTGTACGTCAATCAGGGTGATGCTTTGGGCCCCCAGACGCTCGGCCTCCACGGCCGCATCGCAGCCCACGTTGCCCGCACCGATGATCACCACGGTGCGGCCCGGTTCGATCCGCCCGCGCTTGGCCCGGGCCAGGAAATCATTTGCCGCAACCATCCGCTCCCTGCCCGGAACCGGCAATGTGCGGGGTTTTCGGGCGCCCGCGGCAATCACCACGAAATCGTAGTCCGCCTTGAGTTGCTCGATTTCGTCCCTGGTCATCTCCTGCTGCAAATTCACGTGCGGAAGCACCGATCGGATGCGCTCGAACTCGGCGTCAAGCACTTCCTTCGGGATTCGGGCTTCGGGAATCAGATGGCGCATTTTACCGCCGAGCTGTTCAGACATGTCAAAAACAACGGCTTCATGTCCTGACTGCCGGAGCTGCCAGGCAACGGAAATGCCGGCGGGGCCGCCTCCTACCACGGCTGCTTTTTTCCCGGTTACAGGCGGCAATTCCGGGGCCTTTGCATCAATGCTGGCACGCCCCAGCTGCGTGATGTCCACCGACGGCATGGACGCGGACTTCCGGGTGCAGGACTGCATGCAGAGATTGGGACAGAGATATCCGCAAACCGCCGCCGGAAAAGGCGTATAGGCCAGGGCCATGTCCACGGCCTCGTCCACCCGGCCTTCGCGAACCAGGCGCCATCGTTCGTGCACCGGGATCCCGGTGGGACAGCTTGCCTCGCACGGCGGGGCATACATCCGGTTTTCCCATACCGGCACAAACCGCCGCAAATCGCCGGTGGTAATCAGCGGGACGGGGCTCATGTCCATGTCCGTGAGATCGCCCACCAGCCCGCCGGGACCCAATTCGCGGTTCCACACATGTGTCCGGAACTCGGAGATGGAACGGGTCTTGCGGACCACCTTGTCCTGCGGGGTGCGCGCGGCGATCAACTGCCAGCGATCGCGCTCTGCCAGCTCGTCATAAAGCTCGGTCCGGCCGATGGCTTCCAGGTATCCATGGAGGTTCTCCACGAGCCAATGCCAGTCCGCATCGCTAATGGGCATGAGCCTGGCATCGCTCTTGCTGTAGCCGCCGTGCGGGCCGCGGAAAAAAACCTTGCCGCCCACCATCCCGACCAAAGGCCGGTATCCAAGGATATTGTCCGGGGTCTGAGCCTCGATGCCGCAGATTACCGCAATGCCGCCGGCCATGAATTCGCCGAAATAATCTCCCACTGAGCCCAGCACCCAGAGTTCCGGGGGGGCAAAACGCGGGTTGTGCTTGGTCATGGTCATGCCCCGCGCCCCGATGCTGCCGGCCACACAGACCTTGCCCTGGGCCATGGCATTGGCCACCCCGTTTGACCCGTTGCCGTGTACGATGATCTCGGCCCCGGCATTGAGCCATCCCACATCGTCGGAAGCCGGTCCCATGTTTTCAATCCGGGTGCCGGGAAATCCCATGGCCCCCAAGCGCTGGCCGCAATGACCGGTCACCCGGATATGCAGGGGATCGGCACCTGCGCGCCACAGCCGGCCGCCGATGCCGTGCTGGCCGCAGGCCTCCACCTCGATCCGCCGGCTGCCCCGGGCCACGGCATCCTGAAGCCGCTCTTCGAGTACCCGGGTTTCCAGCCGGATGTCATCCTCCCGGCCGGATATCAGTTGATAAGACTGCTGATCGGTCATTTTCTCGCCTCGCTATGCATGCCCCTTCGATATTCAAAGGATTTATTGATTACCACGAAGCACACGAAGATCACTAAGAAAGTATTTGATCAGATATGATATTTATTACCTTCGTGTACTTCGTGATCTTTGTGGTGAATCTTTCTATACCAGTAACCGTTTACGGTTCACGGTTTGCAGCTTGCAGCCATTAAATAAAAACCTAAACTGTAAACTGATAACTGTGAACGGTTACCTATACCACATAGTTGATCTGCAGTCGGTCTGCGGCCGCCTTGTCTGAAATCGCAAGGGCGTCGGACATGCCGATGGGCAGGGACGTGGAACGCCCCAGAGGCGCCACGATCTTTCGCAGCTCCGTGTCAAAAGACACGTACAGGTCCACGATCCGCCGGGCCACGTCCTCGGGATCCAGCCTGCGGTAAAGCCTGGGGTCCTGGGAAGTAATCCCCTTCGGGCACAGGCCGATGTTGCAGATGTTGCACCGCCTTGTCTCCGAGCCCAGACACCCGGCGGCCGCCTGCATCACGTACTTGCCCACCTGTACGCCGCTGGCCCCGAGCATGATCAGGGCCGCGGCATTGGCTGCCAGATTGCCGCTTTTCCCGATGCCGCCGCCAACAAACAGCGGGATCTCGTTCTGCTGGCCCAGGCTGACCAGGTTCAGGTAGCAGTCGCGCAGGCAGCTTGCAATGGGATGGCCCATGTGATCCATGGACACGTTGTAGGCCGCGCCCGTGCCCCCGTCCTCGCCGTCTATGGCCAGGCCCGCAGCATAAGGATTGCGCGTAAGATTGTTTAACACCGCCAGGGCCGTGGATGTGCCGGAAATCTTGGGATACACCGGCACCCGGAATCCCCAGGCCATGGACATGGACTGGATCATCTTGGCCACGGCCTCCTCGATGGAGTACTTGGTCTGGTGAGTGGGCGGGCTCGGCAGATTGACTCCCATGGGCACCCCGCGGATGGCGGCGATCAGCTGGTTGACCTTGTGCCACATCAGCAGGCCGCCGTCTCCGGGCTTGGCCCCCTGGCCGTACTTGATTTCAATGGCGCAGGGGTCCACCTTCATTTCCGGAATGGCGTGGATGATCTCGTCCCATCCGAAATACCCCGAGGCGATCTGCAGGATCACGTAGCGCAAGAAGCGCGAGCGCAGCAACCGCGGCGGACACCCGCCCTCGCCGGTACTGATGCGCACCGGCATGCCCATTTCCTCGTTGAGGTAGGCCACGCCCATCTGCAGGCCCTCCCACATGGGCGGGGAAAGCGCCCCGAATGACATGCCGCCGATGATCAGGGGATAGATTTCGCGCACCGGCGGAATCCACCCGTTTTCGCGCAACTGCTGCATGTTCTGCTCCGGCGGCAGGATGCGGCCGAGCAGGGTGCGCATTTCAAACTCGTGCCGGCCGGCGTCCAGGGCCGGGTCCGTGAGCATGGAAATCCGGGTGAACTTGATCTGGTCGAGCACGCCGCCGGGCGCGTTTCTCCGCCCGCCCCGCCGCTCGGGCTGTCCGCCCTGATCCAAATGAAACCGGAGATTGTCCGCCTCGTCGCTTCGATAGGGCATGATCGCGTCATTGGGACAGACCATGGCGCACATGCCGCATCCCACGCAGTGATAGGCGGGCGCGGTGCGCTGGCGGATTCCGTGATAAACCTTGAATCCGCTTCCGGACTGCTGCCGGGCATTGATGTCCACATCCACGATCCGCTTGCGGAACACGCCCGGTTCAATGGCATTGACCGGGCATACCGCCGTGCACTGACCGCACAGGGTGCATTTTTCCTTGCTCCAGGCGATCTGCCACGGCAGGTCCTTGAGATTTAATGTAGACGGGGTAATCTTTGCATCTGCTGACATATATCGACCTCCCGGCGATCGGGCCTGACGACCGCCGTATCCAGGTGCATGGGTTGAAAATCCGATTGCTTGTCCCGATCGGGCAGGATGTAGTCCAGCCCGCAGATCTCGGAGGAAAACACGTAAGTGCCCGGCTTTCCCCCCACCACGCCGGGGCGCAGTTTCTTGCGGTCCTGGGCCATGAACATGGTGTTATCCGGCAGCACGCCGATCACGCAGTTGGGACCGTCGATGATCAGTTTGCGGCAGGTGCGCTTCATGTGCTTTAAAAACTCCCCGTTGGGATGGGATTCCAGGTCCCCGTCCTGCAGGGGGGTGATCACGTGCTTATAAGCCTCCACGCCCATGCCCAGGTGTTTCAGCGTGTAATGCAGGATGTGCACGAACACCTCGGAGTCGGAATAAAAACCCGTGTATCCGTGCTCCCCCCGGGAGCTCAAATA
>CAZTHW010000213.1:0-4732 GCA_964613595.1 uncultured Desulfobacteraceae bacterium
ATATAATAAATAGTCAAGTGCGCCCTTGACCCGTTTTTCATGTTATGGCACTCAAATTGCTTTCCTATAGACAAACGACTTTTTTCAAGGAGTGCCATAAATGTTTCACCCAAACCGCATTTGCTTTGTATTTAAAATATCCTTTTTTATTCTGTGTGTACTCACTGCGCTGGCCCTGCCCCCGGCGCATGCGGCTGAAGTGGTCCTGTCATGGGAAAACCCCGACGACTCCCGGGTTGACGGTTATTACATCTATTGGGGGCCGGAGGGCTATTCTCCTGACCCAAATCAACCGGATACGACCATAAACGATCCGGACGCCACAAAGTACACAATTACCGGGCTGTCGCCCAGCACGGACTACCAGGTGTCTGCCACAAGTTTTGATTCCGATACCGACCCCGAGACCATCAGCGCGTTTTCAGAAACTGTCTCTTTTACCACCGCCGCAGCCGACCAGAGCGACGAAGACGGTGGCGGCGGAAGCAGCGGCGGCTGTTTTATCAGCAGCATCATCGACTAACCCTTAATCGGCTCCTCCTCCCCCCTGTAAAGCCCGGCATCATCCGATGCCGGGCTTTATTTTTTCAAAATCGGCCCTGCGCTGCCTACAACCGGTCTTTCCATTCTTCAAAAAACGCCAGGCATTCCGGGTTGGAAAGCGCCTCCTTGTTTAGCACGGCATTGCCATGGAGGATTTTTTTAACCGCCAATTCAACCTTTTTCATGTTCAATGTATAAGGTGATAAAGGTCAGGATAATTGCAAACAGAAAAGGGTTGGGCATCCACTTTTGAACGTTTTCTGAGACGCGGAACCCGAATTTCTCCAGAAAGCTTCCCTTTACCCGGGATCCTTCCATGATGACTCCCTCCTTTTGCCTGAACGTTTCGCGCAAATGCGGCAGCAGCGCTGCTGCGACTTATGTCCATTATTCCGAACAATGTTTAGCCAGGCGAAATGATTTCACAACGCAGAAGGATCACAAAAAAGGCCCGGGATCCCGGGTCAGGCGAATGCTTTCATGCTCCAGATACTGTCCGGAACTAATATATTCAGAAATCCGGCAAAAGAACAGTTACAGGAATTGTGCTTAAATTTTATTATAGCGTGAAGGTTGTTGCTGTCAAGAGGAGAAGAGAATGGCCAGAAAAAAAGATGTCAAAAAAATGATCCCGGTGTCGAAATTTGTCAGTCCGGCCGAAAATCAACTCCGCAGACTCGAATATTACTGCATTGCCACTTTTTTGGAAGACTCCGCATCGGCCCTGGCCAGGTGCTTGTCATCCCCCAGGGAGGCGTAAAGTTCTTCCAGGTTGTTTTTGGATGCCATGAATCGCTGCAGTTCCTCACCTTCCAGCTTGCGGCCCGGCGGGGAATCTATTTCCTTGGGGTTGACGGGGCTTCTGGCATATAGAACTTCGTAATGCAGGTGCGGACCCGTGGATCTGCCGGTGGAGCCCACATAGCCGATAATTTCTCCCTGCTTGACCCGGTCTCCGCTGTTGAGTCCATCGGCATAGCCGCTCATATGGGCATAAGCCGTCTGATACTGGTTGGGATGGCGGATTCTGATATAGTGGCCGTAGCTCCCCCTGCGACCGGCGTATTCCACGACGCCGTCTCCGGCGGCCATGATGGGGGTTCCGGCGGGGGCGCCGAAGTCGAGCCCTTCGTGCATCCTGTTATATCCCAGGATGGGGTGCTTGCGCATGCCGTATCCGGAACTCATTCTTCCGCCCTCTATCGGGGTGACCATCAGGGCCTTTTGCACGCTTTTGCCCCGGCTGTCGAAAAAACCGGTTCCGCCGTCCTCGCATTCATGCCGGTATATGCGCAGGGTACGGCCGTTGGTGTGCAAAGCGGCATACAGCACGGGGCCGGGCATGACCACCTTGCCGCGATCATCGATTCGTTCCTGGTAGAGAACCTCGATCCGGTCGCCGGGGTGAATGTCGCGCTGAAAGTCCACGTCATAAGAATAAGCCCTGAGCACCTGCAGTAGTGCTTCAGTGGGCAGATTCGCAACCTGTGCGGCCCTGTACAGGCTCGAAGTGATCTCCGCCTCGGCACGGGCCGGACGAGTTCTGAGCTCGTGCTCCAGCTCCCGGACCTGGAAACCCTGTCCCACACGGCGCATAACCTGCACCTCCCGGCAAACATCCGTCCTGAGGCTCAGTCCCTGGAAAACCGCATTATTTTCCTGGTTGTCAACAAATGACAGGGTCAGCTCATGGCCCTGACGAAGTTTTGCCGGATCAAAACGCTTCCGGAGCTCGCCGATCACCTTGTATGCTTCAGGGCTGGCAAGTCCGGCCCGGTGCAGGATGTTGATCAGGGTGTCGCCTGCAGAAACCGTGATCTGCTTTTTCTCCAGCAGGGAACCGAAATCCTGCTCCCAGGCATTCCGGGCAGCCGGATTCGATGCCGGGCCGTGATTGTTTTTCTCTGCATACTTGGATATGGGGCTGGTATTCAGGCGGGACTCCTGCATGTCCAGTGTATGGGCAGACGGAACGTTGCTTGCCTGCAGAACCGCATATGCGCCGAGAAAAACTACCAGCAGAGCCGTAAATCCCCACGGCACAACTCTACTGCTACGCCTGCTACGTTTCAGCGCGCTTATGTAGGATCTGTATTGAGAAGGCGAATACCGCATCCGATCGTTCCTTTTCCGGCCCCTTAAAGGCCGCCTGAACACAAAACACCACAATAAAACCTAAATTGAAAATCCCGGAGGGTTTCTGATTTTGAAAATATAACTGATTATAATCCTTAACAAAATACTGTTTTTAAAAATCTGAAACGCTCAGTTTAGGTAAAAACAACACAAGAACCGTGCCGAACAGTTCTCCAGTCCGGTTTTATCCGCAACAATGTCGGGGCAGTACCTTTAATCAATTACATTATATCAGAATCACACAAAAATGCAACAGGTTCAGTCATCCGGAACAAAAAACCTTCAAAAACGCTGCCGTGCCTGTTGATTGCTCCCTTGCGCAAGCGTGTTTTTTTGGATACAGTCGTATTTCAATCAAATCTAAATTGAGCGTATCAGGCCCTTAAATACAAATTGGTATAATCCTTTACAAAATCCTGTTTTTAAAAACATGAAACGCTCAATTTAGGTCAAAGAAAGGAGCGAACATGAGTGCACATGCTTTTCAATCCGCCCTGGAACAGGCCGCGGCCATCCGGACGGGCCGGATTTCCGCTGTCGAACTGCTGGAATATTACCTGGAACGGGTCCAGCGGTTTAATCCGCAGTTAAACGCGATCGTGCAGACCTGCCCCGAGTCGGCCCGAGAGCGGGCGGAAAAAGCAGACCAGGCCATTGCCCGCGGCCAGTTATGGGGGCCGCTTCACGGGGTGCCGGTAACCATCAAGGACACCCTGGAGATTGTCGGCATGCCGTGTACTTCCGGGTCCCCGGCCCTGAAAGATCACATTCCGGCAAAAAACGCCGAAGCGGTGCAGTCATACATCGATGCCGGCGCAGTGGTGTTTGGAAAAACCAATGTTCCCCTGTACGGCGGTGACCTACAGAGTTTCAACAAGGTCTACGGCCAGACCAACAACCCGTGGGACACAGATCGCACCCCGGGAGGGTCCTCGGGCGGGGCGGCCGCGGCTTTGAGCGCGGGCCTCTGCTGCCTGGAGATCGGAAGTGACATCGGAGGCTCAATTCGCACGCCGGCCCATTTCTGCGGCTTATACGGCCACAAGCCCAGCTTCGGCATCGTGCCCCAGAAGGGCCACATCCCGCCGTATCCCGGCATTTTTCCCGCTGAACACGGCATTTGCCTGGACATCATGGTTGTGGGCCCGCTGGCCAGAAGCATAGACGACATTTCCCTGGCCATGGATCTGCTGGCCGCGCCGGAACCGGCAGAGCGGCGGGGGCGGCAGATCCACCTGCCCGAGCCCCGCAAGGACAACCTCAAAGACATCAGAATCGGGCTGTGGATGGACGACCCGGTATGCCCGGTGGACAATTCAGTTGGCGGGGTGCTCCAGAATGCCGTGGACCGGCTGTCTGCGAAAAAAGCACAGATTTCCGACAAGCGGCCGAACGTGGATTTTGCCGGCACCCATGACTGCTTTTTAAGCCTGCTGGCAGCCGTCATGGGCGCGGGCACGCCGGACAAATATTTCAACAAATGGCTCGAGGACGTCAAGACGCTTTCGCCAAACGACCAGTCATACCTGGCCCGCCATCTCCGGGGGGCCACCCAGCTTCACCGGGACTGGGTCATCAGAGACGGCCTGCGCCAGCTTTTGCGCCAGCACTGGGCGGATTTTTTCCGGGAATTTGACGTGCTGATCTGCCCGGTCGCCCCCCTGCCGGCCATTGCCCATGACCAGCAATACCTCTATGACCGCCGGATCACGGTAAACGGAAAGCAGCGCGAATACATGGACTTAATGGGATGGGCCGGGTTGGCCGGGGTGGTTTACCTGCCCGCAACAGTGATTCCGGCCGGCCGCACCCGGGAAGGCCTGCCCGTGGGCATGCAGATCGTGGGTCCCTATCTTGAGGACCGCACCCCGATTCATGCAGCGAAGCTGATCTCTGAAGTAATAGGCGGATTCACCCCGCCCGAAGGGTATTAAACCCGAATTCAATCATAATAAAACCTAAATTGAGCGTTTCAGATTTTTAAAAGCAATTTATTTTAAAGGATAACATCCATTTCTATTTTAAAAATCTGAAACCCTCCGGGATTTTCAAT
>CAZTHW010000214.1:0-4706 GCA_964613595.1 uncultured Desulfobacteraceae bacterium
CTCCTATTCGGACGGGGTCAGTATTATAACTGCACTACGGAAAGGATTGAAAGGTAAAACCCAGAAGAATCTGGAAAAAGCATATGAAATAAATAAAAATTTTGACAACGGCGGCCCCATGGTTGCATTGGGCCGGTTCTGGCAGATAGTTCCCTGGCCGTATAACGATAAAAGGAAGGCCTTTGAATACTACAAGGAATTTCAGAAATCGGAGCATTTTAACGAGGATACGCAGCAGGCATTGCATCACAAGGTATACATGGGAGAACTCATGGCGGATAAGAAAGGGGGTGAAGATGAGGCGAAAAAGTTGCTTCAGGAAGCCCTTAAAATGACAGATGAGCCCTACTGGGAAGAGTATGCCAAGAAAATATTGAATGAACTTTGACCTTATTCTTCCCGAGTTTTTTATCCGTAGAGGCGAATAAAATTCGCCTCTACGGATTCTTACAATGCCCTTGATTTATGTTGTTTTTTCCCGCGATCCGCGATAGCCTGCGGGTATATATCCTGCCAGGAATCCACGCATTTTCCCTTTTCTGTCCACCTTACAAGTAAAGGAGGAAGTCATGGGTGCCACACCGATTATGGGTTTTCCATCAACATCCCAGGACGATTATCAACTCAATGTCATCAACATCATGAGGCATGCGGCCCGGAGTTTCGGGGGGCAGGAGCTGGTCTCGGTCCGTCCGGACGGAAACAAGCTGCGCTTCACTTATGCAGACACCTATGACCGGGTAAAGCGGCTGGGCAACGCCTTTACAGGCATCGGCGCGGAAATCGGAGACCGGGTCGGCGTGCTGAGCTGGAACTGCCACCGGCACCTGGAGGCGTACTACGCAATTCCGGGAATCGGGGCGGTGCTTCTGCTGCTCAATCTCCGACTTGCGCAGACAGATCTTTCCTATGTGATCAATCATGCCGGGGCGAAGTATATCCTGGTCGACGAGACCTTGATTCCGATTGCCGAAGGCGTGGCGGATCAGTGCCCGGAGGTCAAGGGGTATGTCATCATGACGGACAGGCCTGATTTGTCCGAGATCAATACCCGTTTAAGCCCGATCTATCATTACGAAAAGCTGGTGGCCGAAGCCGATCCGGATATCACCTGGCCGGTGATGGATGAAAAATCCGCCTACGGCGCCTGCTACACCACAGGCACCACGGGACGGCCCAAGGGCGTGTACTATTCCCACAGAAACGTTTACCTGCATGCCATGACCATTGCCACCAATGCGGAAACGACGCCCCGGGACTGCTATTATCAGCTCGTGCCGATGTTTCACGCCATGGGCTGGGGCATGCCGCATGCGGCATTTTTTATCGGATGCAAGTATGTTCTGCCGGGCATGTATAACATGGCAGACCTGGGCAGCTTGGCTGAGCCTCTGGTCAGCGAGGGGGTGACGGTAACCGCCGGAGCGCCGGCGCTGTTTATGCCCATGCTGGAATACATCCGCAGCCTGGAAAAGAAACCGGACTTAAGCGGTGCGCGATTTCTTTCCGGGGCCACGGAGCCGTCTCTGGCGTTGATGAAGGATTTTTATCACCTGACCGGCGCGGAAATCGTACACGCATACGGCGCCACCGAGACCACCCCGCTGGTGACCATTAATCGTCCGAAACCCTGGCTTGAAAACAAGCTCACAGATGAGCAAAAGTGGGATCTCAAACGCAAGCAGGGTTATCCGGTGGTGGGCCTGGATGTCAAGATCGTGGATCACAATGAAAAAGCCCTTCCATGGGACGGCAAGACGCCCGGAGAAATTCTGATCCGGGGCCCGTGGATCACCGGTTCCTACTACAATGCCCCGGGCTCGGAGAGCGCGTTTACCGAAGACGGTTATTGGAAAAGCGGGGATGCCGGGACCATGGATGCCGAGGGGTACGTCAAGATCACCGACCGGGTCAAGGACCTGATCAAAAGCGGCGGAGAATGGATTTCCTCAGTGGACATGGAAAACGCAACCATGGCGCACAAGGATGTGCTGGAAGTCGCCGTGACCGGCGTGCCGCATCCCAAATGGGAGGAACGGCCCATCGTTTTGGTCGTGCCCCGACCGGAGGCCTGGGACAGGATTACCAAAGAAGACATCATATCCCACCTGGCCGGGCAGTTTGCCAAGTGGCAGCTGCCCGAAGCGATTTTTTTCGTGGATGAGATTCCCAAGACCAGTGTGGGCAAGTTTAACAAAAAAGCCATTCGGGAGACCTACAAGGATACGTTTGGGAAGTAGCCCGGACAGGCGGCAAGATCCGGTTGCTTTTTTCAGTTATATAGTGCCAGAACGAAAACCCCGCTTTTCACCATGCCGGGGATAAAATTTTGACAGATTTACTGCGTGCTAAGAAAAATTTGGTAACGTTCAAAAGTTTTGGCACAACCAAATTTTAACCTGAGAGAACTCAATTATTAATTGCCCTCAATGCCTATTATTTGTCCACCCAGAGGGAGGCGTCCTCATGTGCTCCGACGAGCTGATTGGTGGGCCCATTCTCGCACATGAGACGCCTGGCAGTCCTGTGCCGACAGCCAACACAGGAAATGGCATTTGGAACCCTAAACCCTCTTATGGGGCTCCGTGCCAACACTTTTGAACGAAACTCAAAATTTAGAAAAATGAAAAAGAGCCACACCCAATTTATAATTTCCGTATCCCGAGTCAAATTGGGAGTCCTCTTCGGGAGCCTCCGGGGGATGCCCTGAAATTTGAAGCAAGTTTTTTCAGTAAGGCCTATTCTAAGCCGCCGAAATAGTAAGTGCCGTGGATGGAGCTGGCCGTGCCGAAGCGGAACTCGCTGTCGTAATAATCGCCGAATCCCATGTGCAGGCCGATGTCCGCACCCAGGCTGAAGTTTTCGTTGAAAAAGTATTCCGCCCCGATATGGGGAATGAGCGAAAGCGAAGTATCAGAATCGTCTGCGTCCACGTAGTCAATCAGTACATCCCCGCCCACGTAAGGCTTTAAGGCGTCCTGGTCAGACAGGTAATAGTCTATCCCGCAGCCGAATGTAAACACCGTGAGCGTGTCCTGATTGTCCCGGTCTTCAACGCCGAAACCGGCCTTGGGGGTGATCACAAACGGCGACTGGTCAAACCGAAGGCCGATGAGGCTCTGATCGACACTGATCGGAGACAGCCGCACGGTGGACTGCACGCCCATGTCCATGGACAGCGCAGGCAGGGGAGTGGTGAACACCAAAAGAATCAGTGCTAAAACCGGATAGATGGCTTTGCGAATCATGACTGTACCCTCCTTACTGTTTCTGTTTATCCCTTACGGGATGCGAACGCGCGGATTTTGAATTTTTGTCTTTAGAATTTGTTTTGATATTCGTGCTTAGAATTTCGAATTTATGCCCTGTATTTTTTCCGGCCTCCTTTAAGAAGTATAGCTGAGGCCACCCCCTATGCGGGTGGAGACTCACCTTTTTATACTGTCCGCCGGAAATTTTTTTCCAGAAACGCAACAGACCACCGGATCAGGGTGGGCCGGCCGTGAGGACAGTGAAACGGATTATCGCATGTATCAAGCTGTTTTAAAAGTGCTGTTATTTCTTTTTCACTCAGGGCCTGATTGGCCCGGATCGCCCCGTGGCATGCCATGAGAATCAAACATTGATCCACGAGCCGGCCCATATCAGGTGCGGCCCCCATGTTTTCGGCCGTATCGGCCATATCCGTGACCAGCGGGGCGATTTCACTTTCTGCCAGTACATCCGGTACCGCCTTGACCACAAAGGTTTCACCGCCGAAATGCTCGATTTCAAAACCCACGGCGTTTAACTCCGGCAGTAACTGCTCCATGGCAGGGGCCTCCCGGTATCTGAGTTCAACGGTTTCCGGCATTAAAAGCCGCTGCATGGCGGCGGTGTCACGGGATTTTCGCAAACCGCAAAGCCGCTCGTAAACAATGCGTTCGTGGGCTGCGTGCTGGTCAACCAGCAGGAGTTCGCCGGGTTTTTCGCAGATAATATAGGTGTTCCGGAACTGGCCCAGAACAACTGCCTCTGAAAAATAACCTCGGGAAAACATCCCGGCCTGGGGCTGCGGTTCCGGGCGGCGGGGTTTTTCAGCCGCTGGCGCTACGGATTTGGCGGTATTTGCGGAGTCGGCCGCAGCCGCATATGTCCTGGGCGGCTCGGAGACCGAAGCCTGCGCAGAAACGGCACCGGCTTGAAAATCCGGAGACTCCCACGGCGGCTGCACCTGCGGACTTCCTTTTTCAAAAAGCTCTGCCTGGGCTGCCGTTGGATGCGGCCCGGGCTGCTGTCGGGGCGCTTGGGCTCTTTTCTGCTGCCAGGCGTTTTCCACGGCACGGCGCACGGCCTCGACCACCTGCCGCTGCCGAAAAAACCGCACCTCCTGCTTGGCCGGATGGACGTTGACATCAACCTCTGCATGCGGAATATCCAGAAAAAGCACCGCCATGGGAAACCGGCCCTTCATCAGCCGGCCCCGGCAGCCTTCGGCCAGTGCGTAGATGATGCTCCTGTCCCGGACAAACCTGCCGTTTACAAACACGTAAATCCGGTTGGTGCTGCTGCGGCTGGCAGACGGGTCTGCAATCCAGCCCGATATCCGGGCTGCGGGGGTTTCATGTTCCAGGGGATAAAGCAGGCTTCGCAGATCGCTGCCGAGCACATCCACCACACGTTCAAACTGATCGTTTGCGACGGTCCAGTCCTTTACGGTTTTGCTG
>CAZTHW010000215.1:0-4701 GCA_964613595.1 uncultured Desulfobacteraceae bacterium
GTGTGGGTGGGCACTTCAAAATCAAACTGCTCGTAACCGGAATACGGCATTTTCTTGCGCAGATCCCAGTCCATGCCGCAGGCCCGCAAATTCGGCCCGGTCACCCCCCAGTCAATGGCTTGATCCCGGCGCAAAACTCCGAGCCCCTTGGTTCGTGCCTTGAATATGGGATTTTTCAGGGTCAGCTTTTCAATGTCTTTCAGTGTTTTCGGCAGGCGCCGGAGCAAATCCCGGACCGGCGGCTTCCAGCCGGCGGGCATGTCCGCGGCCACGCCGCCGGGCCGGAACCAGGACGGATGCAGGCGGCCCCCGGAAATCATTTCCACGATGTCCAGCACCATCTCCCGGTCCCGGAAGGTGTAGAAATTCGGCGTCATCGCGCCCAGGTCATGGGCCATGATCCCGAGGTAGGCCAGGTGGTTGCTGAGGCGGAACAGCTCGGACATCAATACCCGGATATGCCGGGCTCTTTCCGGCACCGCGATATCGGCCAGCTGCTCCACGGCCATGACATAGGGCAGATTGTTGGCCGCGCCGGCCATGTAATCCACCCGGTCGGTATAGGGAATGAACTGCAGCCAGGTCTGGCGTTCACCCATTTTCTCAACGCCCCGGTGATGAAAGCCCACGTCCAGGTTCAGGCCGGTGATGGTTTCGCCCTCCAGGCGCACGATCAGGCGCAGCAGACCATGGGTTGCCGTATGATGGGGTCCGATGTTTAAAACCATGGTGCCTTCATCCGCCTCCGGAGCAAAATATTCTTCCCCGGCCCGGGGCTGTCTTGCATGAGCGTCTCGGAACGTATACGGGTTCATTTCCGTGGCCCGGTCGGGGTGGGTCTTGCGAAGGGGGTGGCCGGACCAGTCCGGCGGCGTGATCAGGCGCCGCAAATCGGGATGCCCGGAAAACCGGATGCCGAACATGTCGTATATTTCCCGCTCGTACCAGTTTGCAGCCGGCCAGATATCGGATATAGTGGCGGTCTCGGGATACTCGCCGAAAAGCGCGACCTTGATGCGCATGCGCATGGGCGGGTCAAAACACAGCAGGGTAAATACCAGGGTGAAATCCGGGTATTGATCCCGGTGCCGCCGGGCGGACTCGTCAACTGCCGTGTAATCCTCCAGGCGTTCAAAGCGCGGGGCGGCTGTTTTTCTCAGATAAAGCAGCACGTCGCGCACCCGGCTTTCCGGCACGTGCAGGGTCAGCATGTCAGCGGGGTTTTCCGCGGCCCGGATGCCATCGCCGAACCGGGAGCGCAACTGGTAGATGATGTCTTCGGCCGCATCCGGCAAACGGATGCTTCGTGCCGGCGGGCTCCACATCAGGTCTGCCCGGCTGTCGAAAAAATCCGGCGGGGAAACCGAATCCCCCCGAACGGCAATACCGTTCATGCCCGGCCCCCGGGTGTCCCTGGACTTGGTGTGCCCGTCTGCCAGAACCGGGCCCGCAGACCCCTGGCTACCGCCGCCCAGGCCGAACACTTTACGCGCGGGTTTTTCCTCACCGATCTTGCGTTGCAGCTCGGTGATGCCGGCCAGCACGGCTTCGGGTCGCGGCGGACAGCCAGGGATATAGACATCCACCGGCAGGATCTGGTTGATGCCCTGCACCACGGAATAGATATCGTACATGCCGCCGGTATTGGCGCAAGACCCCATTGAGATGACCCACCTGGGCTCGGCCATCTGTTCAAACACGCGCAGGATCATGGGGGCGGCCTTTTTAAACACCGTGCCGGAGATAATCAAAAGATCGGCCTGTCTGGGCGAAAGCCGCAGGACCTCGGCGCCGAACCGTGCCAGATCGTATCTCGGGGTCAGCGCGGTGGATTCTTCCACGAAACAGCAGGACAGCCCGAAATACATGGGCCACAGGCTCCGGGAATGGGCCCAGTTGATTACGGGATCCAGCAGGCCGGCGCTCCGGCCTATTCGATCCTTGTTTTTCCGCCCCAATCCAGGCCTCCTTTGCGCCAGATGTAGACCAAGCCACAAAACAGCACGAAAATAAAAAAGGCCATCTGCAGCCAGCCCTTCCAGCCAAGGGTTTGTGCCGCAACGGCCCAGGAGAAGATAAAAGCCCCCTCCACGTCGAAAATCAGGAAAAACACGGCCACCAGGAAAAACGGTACCGGGTATCGCAGCCGGGCACTGCCGGTGGGAATAATGCCGCTTTCATAGGGATGCGGCTTTTCCGGATTGGATGTCTTATCCCCCAGCCGGGACGTGAGCACCAGCATCAGGCCCATCGTCACGAAGATCGCCAGAGTAAATGCGAACAGACCGAAAAGCCCGGGTTCCCAGGGCGACAGCGCAGCAATCGCATCGAGCGGTTCCATGTACATATCCTTGGCGCTTGACGGTTTTTCAAGTCATCGGTTCAACGCAGGGTGCCACTGGGAATAATATTAAGCATCGGTCTTTTGATTTGCCAACCGCAAGCAGCCCGGCTCAGGACGCATGCTTCATTGACAGCTTTTCAAACATCGCCACCAGCCCGGCCCCCAGGGTATAAATGGAATGGATGCTCAGGTTGTCCTCCACGCAGGTGTCAAAAAAGATCTGCAAATTCGAGTCCATGCCTTCTTCTTCAGACCAGTAGCAAAACAGGATCGGCGCCCTGGGCAGCGGGTACATGACCACCGCGATATCCGCATCAAAGCGGGTTTCCGTGCGCTTGCCGTCAAACACGTCGAGCATGTCGTTAAAAAAGTCCGTATACGTGTCTGCAATACGTTTTAAGGGTTTTTCGCACCGCTGGACAAACAGGCCCACGCGTTCCCGGCCGCCCTTGAGTTCGCGCAGGGGGACCCACTGGCCGGTGGGTTTTGTACCCCTGGCATTGAGGATATAGTCAAACACCGGCACCGTGACCCACGGGTTGACATGAATTTCTGTATAAATCCGCCCGCCGGTGTCAACGGAAAAATCCTTACCCATGACCTTGACTGTGATCCGGCCCTTGGCATACCTGGCATCCAGGCGGCGGGCGGCTTCCTCCAGGTCCGTGTGCCGGATCTGTTCCCGGAGTTTTTCCACGGTTTCATTCACGTCGATTGCGGTATCCGCCTGCTGCTGATTTTCCTGTTCCCCCTGCCCTTCGTGGGCCGCAACCGTATCCGCATCCACGTACGGACAGTCTGAAAGGCTTCGCTGGCCCTTGAAAACGGCCGCGGCAAATGCCATGCAGGTTTTTTCATTGCACTTGCGGCAATTGGATCCGTTTAACAGTTTGTAGATCTCCATGGGATTATTGATTTTTGCCATTGCTTCGGCTCCTTGCATATTTCCGTTTTACCTGAGAATAATCGCTTTTTCTTCAGTAAATTTTTTTAATATAAACATTATTTCAAAGATAAATCAAGCGGTTCGTGGCGCCTGAAGTCAGCTTGTGTGCATGGGGGGGGTCCCGGCCGTTGCCCGCATACAAGCCTATGAGTTGACATGGCGGCTAATGACTGTCATATATAGGAATCATCTGTTGATGACTTTCATCCAACCATGCACCCCGGATCTGCCGGGCGGGAGTATTGCGATGCAGAATAAGAAACGCTGGATATACGTCCTGATCGCGGCCGCAGTGGTCATTGGCCTCGGGTATATGGCCTTTTATTTTCTGTTTCTGGATTTTCTGGTTGATTACTGGTGGTTTGACTCGCTTGGCTACGGAGGATACTTTTTTCTGCGGCTTTCCTACAGGTACCTGGTATTTGCCGGGGTAACCCTGCTTTTCTTTATGATCTTCTTTTTGAATTTCTGGATCGCCTCGCGTTTTCTGGGAAGCGGTCTGCCGTCATCGGAGAAAAAGGACAAAAGCCGAAAGCTGCAGTACCGGGAAGTGGCACGCCTGTTCCGCTCGGGTTCCATGAAGGTCTATGCCCCGCTTTCCCTGGCGCTTTCCATCTTCATTGCCCTGCCCCTGTTTGAAAAATGGGAAAGGCTTCTATTCTTCCTGTTCGGACCGGATGCCGGCACCGCAGACCCGGCCTTTGGCAATGATGTGAGTTTTTACCTGTTTTCCTATCCCATGCACATCCTGATCGAACAGCGCCTGGTAATCGCAGTGGCTATCGTGGTGGCTGCATCCGTTATTCTCTACCGGGTTGAACGGCGAATGCTGGCCAAAACCGATCGCTTTCTGCCCAAGGGAGCAAAGCTCCATCTTAACATACTGGCGCTCGTGCTGGCCGTCCTGGTGGGCTGGGGGCTTTTTCTGGAAAAATACGACCTGCTCTACTACGCCGAACACATGCCCCTGTTTTTCGGCCCGGGATTTACCCAGATGCATGTCACACTGCCGCTGATATGGAGTGCTGTGTTCCTCTGGATTGCATCCGCCCTGGGCGTACTGTATTACCTGAATTTCCGGAAAAGGCTGGTCCCTGTAATCGCGCTGGTACTGGTTTTTGCAGGGGTATATGCGCTTGGCACCACCTCGTTTCTGCCGCAGATGGTACAGAAATACATCGTGCTGCCCAACGAAATCTCCCGGGAAAAACCCTATATTGAAAACAGCGTCCAGGCAACCCTTAACGCCTACAACCTTTCTGACGTGGAAACCCGGAATTTCCAGGTGGACCAGATTCCGTGGGGCGATACTGACCGGGCCATCCGTAAGAACATCCAGAATACGCCCGTATGGGACCGAAATCTGCTCGAGGACGTCTATGATCAGCTCCAGAACATCCGACCCTATTAC
>CAZTHW010000216.1:0-4689 GCA_964613595.1 uncultured Desulfobacteraceae bacterium
TCCGGATACCGAGATGGCAAATCCGGTGCCGCCGAGTTTTTCAGACTACCGGCCACCGAAAATCTATGCATACAATATCAACACCAAAACGCTCACTGACAAGTCCGCGCAGATAATGGATGAAAATGCCCGGCTGCTCCTGGAGAGCACGTTTGGCTTGAGATCTGCGGCTGCAATTGACGGCCTTGTATTCCTGGCCGGCCCTGTGGCCCTGAGCGAGGGCATCAACATGTTCGTGTTTGATGCAGAAACCGGCGGATTCCTGGATGCAAAAACCCTTTATGGGTATCAGAATATCCGGAAATGGCTGGTCATGGACGGGGTGCTGTACGCGGCCGTGGCCGAGGAAGGCGGCGGCGGAAAAGTGCTGCGCTGGAGCGGCAGCCGCGACAATCCGTTCTCTTTTAAACCGGTCGGAAGCCTTACCGGAGCCGGCGCGGAAATCGCAGCGCATAACGGGCGGATATTCGTGGGCACCTGGCCCAGCGAGCGCACCGGGCAAGTTCCTGAACCCGCCGGGATCTGGATGAGCCCGGCGGTGCCGGAAGGCGGCTTAACCGGAGCACACCTAAATGACTGGCAAAAGGTCTGGCAGGCAGACGATTACGAGCCTGATCCGCTGAATGCCGCCATATACGGGGTGGGCGCCATGACATCCTATGGAGGCTATCTCTATTGGGGAACCATGCATGTTCACGGCAAGGCGTCCCCGGTGTTTATGAATCAGTACAACATGAGTCTGCTTAAATTTGGGCAGACCTACCTCAATTCCTGGCGGGCCACCTCGATTTTCAGGGGCAGAAATTTTGGTGAAGACGAGCAGCAGATCGAGCTGCTCTACGGCAACAGCTCCATGCCGGTGTATGTCCAAACAGGGGAATCCTCCGGTTACTGGACCCGGCGGGAAAACAATATGGGCGGTATTTCCGGAAAATACGGCCGGGCCGGGTTCGGCAACGAGTACAACAATTACACCTGGACCATGGCGGTTTATGACGGCCAGCTGTTTGTCGGAACCATGGATCATTCCTACCTGTGGCTGGACTGGAATAACCTGCAGCGGGGTTATATTAACGGTGAACATTTCAAGATTCCGATTCCGGATATTCCCTGGTTCTGGACGCCTGCCGAAGACGAGTACGGCGCGGACTTATGGCGTTTTCCGTCTCCGAGCGAAAAAGCGGTCCGCGTAACCCGCAGCGGGCTTGGCAATTATACAAATTACGGTTTCCGCTCGGTTGTTTCAGATGAAGAAACCGGCCTGTATCTCGGCACGGCCAACCCGGCCAGCATTCACCGGGACAGATACGGCAATGTAAATGGCGGCTGGGAACTGCACCGGGTGTTTACACGATAATTCGGGGTTTTATGATGCTGTTTCCGGCCTGTGTCCGGAAACAGCATCAGGGAGAAGGACCCATGGATACATTTGCCGACAACACGAAATCTGTTGCGGAGACATCGCACAGCAGGGGATATGATATTCCTGAACTCGTGGTATGGCACGGTCAAAACCCGGAAGCCGTGATGGAACAGATGCGCGGGGTGATGCCCGAGGCTGAGAAGGCTCCGGATAAATCCGGAATGCTCAAACGCTTGGCATTTGAAACCCAGCGGCAATTCAGTCATGATCCCGCTCCTTTAGAGGCGCGGGTTGCCCTGACAGCTTATACGGAAAGCGAGTTTCGGAAAAAGGCCGCCCAGATAATCCGCATGATCAGCGAAATGCCGGATACGCTGTTTTCCTTCCCATATGCGGGCCTGTTTTACGGCATGGGTCAGCCCCTTGGGCGGGTGGCGTTTTTGTTTCCGGGGCAGGGCGCACAATATCCCGGAATGGGAGGCGCTCTGGCCAATGCCTTTCCAACAGCCAGATACGTGTGGGATACGCTCGGAAATATGGAATTTTCCGGTCTTACGATTCGGGAGGTCGTATTTGCCGGGGATGCGGACAGTGAAGAAGCCGCACAAGAGGCCTTTATGCGACTTTCCGGGGCGGACTGGACCAACCCATGCATTTCCGTGGTCGGAGAGGCCATATTTTTACTTTTTGAAAAAATGGGCGTGCGCCCGGATGCGGTAGCGGCCCACAGTTTCGGGGACATCAACGCCCTGCGTGCCGCAGGTGTTTTCAGCCCTGAACAGATGATCCGGCTCACCCGCTACCGGGGAGAACTCGGCGTAAGCTGCCCGCTGGCCACCCGGGGCTGTATTCTAGCCGTGCCGGATACATTTGAAAAAACCCGCTCCATACTGGCGGCGCACAACATCGAAGACGTGTGGATCGCCAACTACAATACCCGGAATCAGACGGTGCTTTCCGGAGAGAAGGAATCCGTGAGCAAGGCGCATCAGGCATTTGCAAATGAAGGCGTCAAAACCCGGATGATCCCGATTTCAGCCGCGCCGCACTGTCCGCTGGCAGTGGACGTGGGGGAAAATTTCTATGCATACCTGGCCGATGTCAGCTTTGGCCGGGCACAATGCGATGTGTATTCCTTCTTGTTCGGCCGGAGGATCAACAGCGACCCCGAACTTTTCCGAAAGGTGCTCAGGGCGCATATTGAAAAGCCCGTCCGGTTTTTCCCCCAGATCGAGCAGATGCATCACGACGGGGTACGCATATTTGTAGAAATCGGTCCGGGCAATATCCTGACTTCTCTGGTGGAGCAGATCCTGGCCGACCGGCAGCATGTTGCGCTTAACACGGACCATAAAAAAGCGGATCCGGTGCTGGTTTTTCTCAACGCTACAGCCGAATTGTTCAGGCAGGGCAGAGTCCGGGACCTGTCAGTGCTCTGGGAAGGCGCAGAGGCGCCGGATCACATCGCACCATCCAAATCAGCAAATGAATCCACGGATGCTGCTTTGGATGCAGAAACAGAAAAACGGCTGAAAAAGTTCGACATGGAAATCGCCAAAATCGAGAGCATGCGATCCGGCCGGGCGCAGACAGCCTGATGACTTATTCGTTCATGCAGACGGCCTGCACGGATCCGGGAAGGGGGAAGGAGGCGATTTCCTCTTGATTTCTTTAGTAAAATGGATATATTGGGAAGTCACCCGAGACCGAGACAGCGGGGATACTTTGTAAATTTTTGAAATTCACGGAGAAAGGAAAGTATGACTTCCCAGACAAGTATTGATGAAAAGTACAAACAGGTCGGTCATGTGATCAGCACCGCCGGCGGCACGCCCGTGCCGGTCAACGACACACTGGTTAAACTGCTGCGCTATTTTATCCGGGAAGATGAGCTGGAGTTCATACTTGCATTCAAGGATCGCAAGTCCCAGACTCTGGATCAGCTCAAAGAGAGCACCGGGCTTGCCGAGGATGAAATTCTGGACAAGACCCGTGCATTGGCCGCCCGGGGGGTGATTTTTAACCAGCCCAACAGGCACGGGGTTACGGTCTACCGGCTGCTGCCGCTTTTGAACGTGGGAACCTTTGAATACACGTTCATGGGCAAGGTAGAGGATACCGAGCGCAACCGGGAGATCAGTGCCCTGTTTGACCAGTTGTTTGATGAACTCTCTGAAATGGTGCAGCAGAATTACGACAACCTCATCCCCAGCCTGATGCAGATGCCGCCCATTGACAGGACCGTGCCGGTGACAGAGAACAAATCCACGGGAGCGCCCATCCGGATCGAAGTTGACGAATCCGTTGACGCATCGGTGGACCGGATTCTGCCCACTTCCGAGGTCACCGCGCTAATCGAGAAATTCGACGAGATCGCATTAGGGCACTGCTTTTGCCGGCATCACAAGGATATTTCCGGCCAGCCCTGCCGGCAGAGCGATCTGCGGGAGACCTGCTTTACTTTCGGGAAATCGGCCCGCTACACAACCGAACAGGGGTTTGCCCGCATGGTTTCCAGGCAGGAGGCCATGGACGTCCTCAAAAAGGCAGAAGCAGACGGCCTGGTACACAAGGCCTATCACCCCAATTTTGATATCAATAAGGCGGAAACCAGCATATGCAACTGCTGCAGATGCTGCTGCGGCAACTCGGTGGAGAATATGATCGCGCCGATCACCAATGCCACCAATTTTCTGGCCGTGATAGATACGGACTTGTGCACAGGCTGCGGCACGTGTGTCGAGCAGTGTCATACCGGTGCCGCTTACATCGGGGAAGCGGGCATTGCGCAAAGGGACCCGGAACTTTGCATCGGATGCGGTGTATGCGCCGCGTTCTGCCCGGAAAACGCGATTTTTCTGCATGAGGGCGAAACCCGAATCGTCCGGATTCCGCCGAAACGCAAAAGCCGCTGACCCGATTTTTCACGGTTGGCTGGTACTTTTACTCCGGCCGCGCATTGGTGGATCTGCAACATCCAGACAGGATCTTTTTTCATTTCTTATGACATCCGGGTTCAGGGGGAGGTATGCGTGTATCCGCAACTGGAGGGTCCGGTTATGGTTTCTGGTACAGCGGCAGCAGCGCAGAACCGGACGCGACGCCGGAAGCCTTTCACTCGGCCCTTCAGGACATCAGTAAACCGGTTTTTGTCGTGGATGCAGGCAAGACACCGGCAGTGGCCACCTGGGGACGGGCTGAGCTCTACCCGGAAGGCGGGAGCGGTGACCACGGATACCGGCTGCGCGGTTTTGTTCCCCCGCTGGATCCCCAAAATTTCGGAGATCCTGATTTTAAGCGCATGCTGGGGATTAGATATCCATATG
>CAZTHW010000217.1:0-4684 GCA_964613595.1 uncultured Desulfobacteraceae bacterium
AATTGACCCCGGTTTTGCCTCCCACACTGGCATCCACCTGGGCCAAAAGAGTGGTTGCAATGTTTGCAAATCCCACTCCCCGAAGATAAGTGGCCGCCACGAATCCGGTGATATCGCATACGATGCCGCCGCCCACGCCGAGCAAAAACACGCTGCGATCGGCCTCCATTTCGATTAAACGGCGATAAATAAATGACGCGGTTTCAAGTGTCTTGCAGGTTTCACCCGTGCCGATGACAACTCTCTTCCCAGCCGGCAGCCGGTCCCCGTAAAGCCGCGAAACGTTCTCGTCTGTGATGATCACCAATCTTGAGCCCGCGGGCAGATACCTGTGAACGTGATCCAGCCGTTCGCCCACCAAAATTTTCGATTTACCGGCTTGCCCGGTAATCTCAAGCTGTTTCACCCGAGTCTCCCTTGTCCATGCTTTCATCACAAATATCATAAATGGCGCGAACCTGCCGGCACAACCCTTCAAACTGCTCCGGATAAAGGGACTGGCCGCCGTCGCACAAGGCGCAATCAGGTGTGCTGTGGACCTCCACCATTATTCCATGCGCGCCCGCGGCGGCAGCCCCCCGGCTCAGAGGCAGCACCTGATCGCGATAACCGGCTGCGTGGCTCGGATCCACGATAATCGGCAGGTGACTTTCCCGGCGAACTACGGGGATTGCGGAAAAATCCAGGGTGTTTCGGCTGTGGCGCACAAAGGTCCGCAGCCCGCGCTCACAGAGAATAATATTCTCGTTTCCCCTTGAAATAATGTATTCTGCGGCCATGAGCCACTCATCCACCGTGGCGGACATGCCCCGCTTGAGCAGAATCGGCTTTCCGGCTTCGCCCGCGCGCCTGAGAAGGCTGAAATTCTGCATGTTCCGTGTGCCGATCTGCAAGATATCCGCATATTGCTCCATCACGTCAAAATGTTCCAGGTCCAGGACTTCCGTAACCACGGGCATGCCATATACTTCCCGTACTTTGGCCAGAATTTTGAGCCCTTCTTCTTCAAGTCCCTGAAAAGCATAGGGAGAAGTGCGGGGCTTATACGCTCCGCCCCGAAAAATATGCGCCCCCGCCTTTTTTACATGCTCGGCCGTGGACATGGTCTGCGCCTCGCTTTCAACTGCACACGGTCCGCCGATGATCACCCGGTTTTCGCCGCCGATATTCACATTGCCCACCCGGATTACCGTATCATGAGGATGAACCTCGCGGCTTACCAGCTTATACGGGCGGGTTACCGGAATGGCATCCTTGACCCCAGGCAGACCCAGAAATTCCGACGGATCAATGGGACCCTTGTTAAACAGGACCCCTATGGAAATGCGTTCTCCGCCGGGAATGGACCGCGCCGAACATCGCTTTTCCTCTACGGCCCGGATCACGGTATCGATTTGCTCCCGCGTGGCGTCCTGTCGCATGACAATCAGCATGATGATTCCCTCCCGCTCCTGATTCGTTGTAGTTGTCGTAAACGGTATCGTATCCATAAAAAAAACCGTGAAGCCCGGCGGGGCCCCACGGTTTTTTACCGCTTTTGGTTTATGCCGGTGGCGTCAGTGCGTCACCGGGCAAAGGGCATGTCCCGCCTGTTCGGCCTTGCGGCGCCAGCACCAGAAAAACGCTTCCGGAAAATTTTGCGGAACATGATATGATATGCCCATGATTCGGCAATTCCTGTGTATAATCAAAGAAACCACGGTAACCAACCCTTTCTGCCGGCATACTTAAGTAAAAATCCGCGCAAGGTCAAGCGAAAATTCACCAAAGTATTTGCAATATCTTGACAAAAATCGAAAAATCATTTACATAAAACAAAACTGGCCGGAATTGCCTTCAACGATTGCAACCCATTTTATGACGAAACAGGGGCATGGCATGAAAACACAAATCAAAAAATCCAGTAAATGCTTGATTACAGCGGCTTGGTGTGTTGCCGCGGTACTCGTGTGCGGGGCGGTTGCCCATGCCGGCATAGAAGAAAACATCGTAAAGACTGAAACCGGATTTTATTACACGGTGCAGAAAGGCGATACACTGTGGGACCTGTCACAAAAGTTTTCCGACTCCCCCTGGCAGTGGCCCGATCTGTGGCACTACAATCCGGAGATTGAAAATCCGCACTGGATATACCCCGGCCAGCGGATCCGGATCTACAGAAAGACATTTTACGGGGAAGCCGATAAAGAAGTAGAAAAAGAAGCACCCCGGCCGGAACCCAAGAGATTTCTCACCTATTCCAAGATCAATCGCGTCGGATTCATCCGGGAGCAGGAAGTCAACCCCAGGGGCGTCTTGTTTCAGGCACGGCACAGCCAGAAATTAATCAGCGACAACGACAAGGTGTATTTTGAACCCGTACCCGGTGCTAACCTGGTAAAAGGAGATCGCTACCTTCTTTACCGCACCCGGAGCCCCATCGAAGACCCTGAAACCGACGAATATATCGGGGTGCAACACATTCTCACCGGTATTGCGGAAATCACCGAATTAGAGGAAGATCTTGGGGTTGCCCGCATTGTTGTCGCGTTTCGCGATATCCAGGAAGAAGACAAGATCATGCCGTTTATGCCCCGGCCGCAAAAAATTGCGCTCAAACCCGGAATTTCGGGTTTAGCGGGAAAGATTATCAAGTCGGAAGATGACTGGGAAGCCTTTGGCGATCAATTCATTGCCTTTATTGACAAAGGCAGCGATCACGGCATTGAAGTGGGCCAGCAGTACAAGGTACTGTGCCGGATCATGAAAGGCGCTGCCAGCTCTTCGGAAGAAATCAAACGCGAGGAAGTGGGCTCGCTGGTTGTCCTGCACACGGAGGATCAGACCGCAACCGCGCTGATAACCCATTCAGAACAAGCCCTCAACGCCGGGATGCCCATCCAGGCAATGCGTTAACGAACATTCCGCCAAAATTCTTTCATGCAGGCGGGGGCGCACATTATCGTTGCCGTCTTTCGCCTGCCCTGAAACTTTTCCCTGATCTCCGGTTAAAGATTTCCGCTCCCCCGTCGATATGATAAGTGAACCTAAACTGAGCGTTTCAGATTTTTAAAAACAGTATTTTGTTAAGGCAGATCCGCCACACACACAGACGTTCATTCAGAAGGGGGTTACAAATAACTATGCCGGATGCAGGCCAAGAATTGATGGGAAAAATCATCAAAACCGCCAGGGCCCTGCCGCCAATGCCGCAGATCATCGTCCGGGCCACAGCGGTTTTGTCAGACGAGAACGCCGGTTTCAGGGAGATCGCCCGGGTGCTGGAAACCGACCAAGCCATGGCCACCCGGGTGTTAAAGCTTGCCAACTCCGCCTATTACGGCCTGAGGGTGCCAGTAAACTCTGTGCAGCAGGCTTCGGCCCTGCTCGGAACAAAAACCCTGTTTGAAATGATCACCGTGGTGAGCTCCTCGAAAATGATAGGAAAGCGCTTGGATGGCTACGATATCCCGGCCCGGGATGTCTGGCGGCATTCGCTTTTCACTGCCCTCGGCGCAAAGGCAATTGCAGAAGACCAATTCCCGGACTTGGCAGATGATGCGTTCATGGCCGGTCTGCTCCACGATGCAGGTATGTTGATTCTCGATGACTACATAACAAAGGAAAAAAGTCGTTTTGAAAAGCTCCTGGAAAACGGCAAAACCATCTCCCGGGCAGAAAGCATCATCTTCAAATTCAGCCATGCACAGCTGGCATCAGAATACCTGAAAAAATGGAAACTGCCTGCAAGTCAGACCCATGCCATTGAATTCCATCATCAGCCTTCGTCTTCCGGAGGCGACACCCTCTCCTATATTCTGCATGCAGCAGATGCCATGGCCAACCAGAAAACCCTTGAAAAAAACTTTGCCATGGAACCCGATGCAGAATCATTTCTCGGCCTGGAACCGGAAAAGATCCAAGCCCTGGGCGCCTTGGTGCAGGAATCAACAGACGGTCTGATCGCGTCCATGGAGGCGCAAGCAGATTGATCCGGCAATACCGGCGGTTATTCGGACTGCTTGTCAACCTTGGCATTATAGGCTTCCACCTCCTTTTCATAGGCTTCGGCCCTTTTTCGATAATCATCAATGCGTTTATTCAGCGCTTCTACCTTCTCCGAATATGCCTGAGCTTCCTTTTCTGAGTTAAATTTTTCCGGTCTATTGTTCTTCAGCCGCTTTTTTTCCGCCTGAAGCTGTTCGTATTCTTTCTGCAATTTTTCCCGCCGGGCTTTCAGCTTGTTGGCTTTTTCGGAAAGATTCGAAACTTTTTCTTCATCCGCAGAGGCGGCTTGCCTGTCTTCGGACGGCTTGTCGGATTTTTGCTGATCCGGGGATGATTCTCCGGCCTGTTCCGAGGTCTGCTGCACACTCCGGATCTCCGGTCTGCTTTCCACGTTTTGTCTATAAGCTTCCGGAATATTGCCGTAGTCATCGGTATAATGGGTCCTGCCCGCTGAATCCGTATACTGATATACTTCGGCATATCCATGGGCTGCAAAAAGCAGCGTACACATTAAAAAACTTAATAAAATCAATCTCATGAAAACCTCCTTTGAGGTATTGAGGCCGGCATCCTGCAAGAAATAATAATTCAGAATATCCGTTTTTGCCGGCGGCGCCGAAAGAAAACCCTTAACGTCTTTTTGTCCTAAATTGAGCGATTTTCAAGTTTGCCGCAGATACAAGGAAGATGCAGACAA
>CAZTHW010000218.1:0-4646 GCA_964613595.1 uncultured Desulfobacteraceae bacterium
CCCCGGCACAGGCCGCAGGGCTGAAAAGCGGCGATACGATTGTGGCCGCAGAAGGCCAGACCATTGAAACCTGGTCCGGGATGGCAAAAGTGATCGCAGACAGCCAGGGAAACCCGGTTTCCTTTACAATCCAGCGGGACGGCCGCCGGATCGAAAAGACCGTCAAGCCGGAAAAAAATACGGTCAAGGACATCTTCGGCGAATCCCACGAGCGGTACTTGATCGGGGTTTCCGCGGCCGGCGAGACGCGTGCAGAGCGGCTCAACCCGATTTCGGCAATGGGGGAAAGCCTTTCCAGAACCTATCTGATCATCAAGCTGACGGTGGTTTCCGTGATCAAGCTAATCCAGGGGACCCTGTCCGTAGAAACCCTTGGCGGGCCGATCATGATCGCCCAGATGGCAGGTGAGCAGGTCCAGCATGGGGCCGTGAACCTGCTTTCCTTTATTGCGCTTGTCAGCGTGAATCTCGGCATTTTGAACCTGCTTCCCGTGCCGGTATTGGACGGGGGGCACCTGCTGTTTTTTGCCATCGAGGGGGTCAAGGGGAAGCCCGTGTCTCTGCGCACCCGGGAAATCGCCACCCAGGTCGGCATTTTTCTGCTGATGCTGCTGATGGTGTTTGTTTTTTATAATGATATCTCGCGAATTGTATCCGGGTGAAATTATGCCGCATCGACTGGAAATCGCCCTGAAACCGGAGCTTTTTGACGCCGAGGGCGCCGGAATCCAAAGCAAGGCCGCAAACTATTTCAATATCTGCCCGGAGGCGATCCGGACAGTCCATATCGTTACCATTGATGCGGACCTGTCCCCGGATCAACTTGAAACCGTGCGTACAGAAATTTTTACCAACCCGGTCACCCAAATATCCGATTTTCAGCCCCTGGATCTGGCCTTTGACTGGTGCATCTGGGTGGGCTACCGTCCCGGGGTCAAGGATAATGCCGGGCACACGGCTGTCGAGGCCATGGCGGATGTGCTGGGCATGCGTTTTGGTCCGGAACAGGGCGTGTACACCTCCAGGCGCTTCTGCATCCGGGGCGGGGATTTGCGCCGGCACGAAGCGGAAATCATTGCAAAAGAACTCCTGTCAAACGACATTATCCAGCAGGTCCGGGTGTATTCCGCAGAAGAATGGGACCCGGACACGGGCGTGGGCATGATCATCCCCAAAGTGCGGCTGGACCACACCCCGACGGTGACCACCATTTCCATTGATTCGGACCAGGCCCTGCAGGATATCAGCGATGCGCGCAACCTGGCGCTCAATGCCAATGACATTCCCGTGATCCGCAAGTATTTCCTGGAGCCCGAAGTGCAGGCCGAAAGAATGGCCATGGGGCTGCAAGACCCCACGGACGTGGAACTCGAATATATCTCCCAGGCCAGAAGCGATCACTGCAATCACAACACCTTCCAGGGCCGGTTTTTTTACAGAGACCTGGAAACCGGGCACGCCGAGACCATAGACAACCTGTTTAAAACCTTTATCGAGGCGCCCACGCGCCGTCTCCAGGAGCAAAAGGACTGGGTGGTCTCCGTGCTCTGGGACAATGCCGGGGTCGGACGATTTGATGAGAATCATTATTACGTGATCACCGGAGAGACCCACAACTCGCCGTCCAACATGGAGGCCTACGGCGGTGCCATTACTGGTATCGTGGGCGTATACCGCGATCCGCTTGGCACCGGAAAGGGATCGCGGCTGATCATGGGCAGTTATGGGTTTTGCGTAGGCGACCGGGATTACACCGGAGAACTCAAACCAAAACTGCATCCCCGGCGGCTGCTCGACGGCGTGATCGAGGGCGTGCGCGACGGGGGCAACAAGAGCGGCATCCCAACGCCTTTCGGCCAGGTGACATTCCATCACGGCTACATGGGCAAGTGCCTGGTATTTGTGACCGCGGTGGGGATGATGCCCGCAGCGGTTGCAGGAACGCCTGCAGAGCAGAAAACCACCTCGCCCGGGGAACTGATCCTGATGTGCGGCGGCCGGGTTGGAAAAGACGGCATTCACGGGGTGACCGCATCCTCGGAGATTTTTTCCGAAAGTACGCCCGCCGGGCACGTGCAGATCGGCGACCCCTACACCCAGAAAAAGATGCACGATTTTCTGCTTCAGGCCCGGGACGAGGGTCTGATCCGGTTTATCACGGATAACGGCGGCGGGGGGCTGTCTTCCTCGGTGGGCGAATCCGCCCGGTTTTCAGGGGGCTGCGAGGTACAGCTCGACCGCGTGCCTTTGAAATACGCCGGCCTGGACCAGTGGGAAATATGGGTCTCCGAGTCCCAGGAGCGCATGACCGTGGCCGTGCATCCCGATGATGCCGCGCGTTTTTTCGAACTGTCCGGGAAACACGCGGTGGAAAGCACGGTGATCGGCCAGTACACGGATTCCGGAAAACTGCATATAACATACGAAGGCGAGACCTGTGCGTATATCAACATGGATTTTCTCACCCGGGGCTTTCCCCAGTGGGAGTTTGAGGCGCAATGGTCTCCGCCGGAGATGCGGGGGCTGCATGAACCCGTGCTTGGCGAGCCTGCGGATTATGCCGAATTGTTAAAAGATCTCCTGGCCCGGCCCAATATCTGCTCCAGGGAGTGGATCGTCCGCCAGTACGACCACGAGGTGCAGGGCACCAGTGTGATCAAGCCGCTGGTTGGAAGGGACCGGGATGTCAACAGCGATGCAACGGTCCTCCGGCCGGTGCTTTCCGCCGAGCGCGGCCTTGCCTTTTCCCAGGCGCTGCTGCCGTTTTATTCGGCAATTGATGCTTATGACATGACCGCATGCACCATTGACGAGGCGGTGCGCCGCCTGGTGGCAGTGGGCGGCGACCCTGAACATATCGGCGGGGTGGACAACTTCTGCTGGCCAAATATCCAGTATGATTCAAAAGGCAACCCGGACGGAAAGTTCAAGGCCGCCCAACTGGTGCGCTCCTGCCGGGCGCTGGCAGATACCTGCCTGGCCTTTGGCATCCCGCTGCTTTCCGGCAAGGACAGCATGTACGTGGACGGTCATTTGCCCGGTGCGTACGGCGAGACCCACAAGCTTTCGGCGCTGGAAACCATGCAGTTTTCCGCCACCAGCGTGATTGCCGACATCGACTGCTGCGTGACCATGGATGTGAAGTTTCCGGGCGATTTGCTCTACGTGCTGGGCGAAACAAAAGACGAACTCGGCGCCTCGGAATACTACGACCGGTTCGGATACATCGGCCGCAACGTTCCGCGTGCGGAACCCGAAGCGTTTCTGCCCATGTACCGGGACCTGCACCGGGCCGTCTGCCGGCAGCTTGTGACATCGGTGCACGGGGTATACCGGGGCGGCCTGGGCGTGCACCTGGCCTTGTGCGCCATGGCCGGCAATCTCGGGTTGAGCGCGGATCTGGACCGCATCCCGGCACAACAGGATCTGCGGGCCGACCGCCTGCTGTTTTCAGAGACACCGGGCCGGTTCATTGCCGCCGTTTCACCCGAAAACCGGGCGGAATTCGAGTCCCTGCTAAAAAATTATCCCTGCAGATGCATCGGCGAGGTCACGGAGTCTTCCCGGCTTGAAGGCAGATGGAAGGGACGCGCCCTGATCTCAGTGCCGGTGACAGATCTCAAATCCGCCTGGAAACAACCATTTGAGAACCTGATATAACCGGGAAAAGGATATCATGGCTTCAAATCATACAGGCAGCAGCATCAACGCCCTGGTGCTGACCGGATACGGCCTGAACTGCGACGTGGAAACCGCTCATGCCTGCGAACTGGCTGGTGCCCGCGCCAGATGCGTGCATATCAACGACGTGATTTCGGGTGCGGTGGCCCTGGATGATTTTCAGATCATGGTTTTTATCGGCGGCTTTTCCTGGGGCGATGATCACGGCGCCGGCGTGATCCAGGCCGTTCGCATGAAGAAGAACGCAGGTGACAAAATCCTGAAATTCATTGACAGCGGCAACCTGGTGCTGGGCATCTGCAACGGGTTCCAGACCCTTGTTAATCTGGGCCTTTTGCCCGGGTTTGACGGCAATTATCAGGACCGCTCCGTCGCCCTGACCCACAATGATTGCGGAAACTTCAGAGACGACTGGGTGCATCTGCAGATCAACCAGGCATCCCCGTGCGTATTTACAAAAGGCATCGAGCACCTGGAACTGCCAGTGCGCCACGGAGAAGGCAAGCTTATAGCTGACGGCCCGATAATAGACCGCCTGGTAGAGCAAAACCAGGTGGTCTGCAGATACGCTACCCGGGCAGGAACCCCGGCACAAGGCCGCTTTCCCGCCAACCCCAACGGCTCCATGCAGGACATGGCCGGCATATGCGATTCCACAGGCCGCGTCTTCGGTCTGATGCCCCATCCAGAAGCCTTCAACCACCCAGCCAACCATCCGGACTGGCCCTTAATTAAACAATCATCCATCGGGCTCCCGCAGGCAGCGGGTTTACGCCTTACCGGTGTCCGGATTTTTAAGAACGCCGTGCAATATTTTACCCGGTAAAATCATCCATTTTTATGCCGGAAAACCGTGCAATTTTACCGTTTGATTTTCTGCGGCAGGAAAGTTAGGATCATATTGTACAAACCTAAATTGAGCGTTTCAAATTTTTACACGGATCAATATTTTTTATTTTTTTAAG
>CAZTHW010000219.1:0-4631 GCA_964613595.1 uncultured Desulfobacteraceae bacterium
TTCCAGAGCTTCCAGCTCCAGATTGCAGAACGGTCACCACCCGCCCCGGTAAAAACCGAGCACCACCAGGCCGTTTTCCAGTTTTCCCGAGAGACGGACCTTCTGCCCGCTGTAATTGTTCAGGGAGAAATCCGGCGCCGTGTCCCCCCGGGCCTTGACCCGGCTGAGGATGCCGGATTTCTCCAGTTCCTGGGTCGCCTTGTGCATGATTTCCACGGATTCCTTTGGCGCCGCGGATTCGAGCTGCTGTCTTTGGGCGTCGAGTTTGTCCTGCAGACTCATTTTTCCCTCCTTTTGATACGGATTTAAAAACCTTCGGCTTTCTTTCCTATGCTAAGCATACAGCTCCGGTTTCACAAAAAATTGCAAAACCCTTATCCGAGACACGATACGCACGAAGCCGTTGCCTGTTCCGCGCAGACATCAGCCCATTTCAACTTCCACCCGGTATTCCCGCTTTTCGTCCACAAGCACAATATCCCCGCCCGGCAGAATTTCCCCGTTTCGCACGATCCGCACAACGCCTGTGTTGACCCGGTTCGGATTGGTGACATGAATATGATAAACAGATTCTCCATAACGATAGGTCAGTTTAAACGCCTGCCAGTCCTTCGGGATACAGGGAGATATCCGCAGCACATTTCCCACGCGGCAAAACCCCAGAATGGCCTCCAGCCCGAGACGGTACATCCATCCCGCCGATCCGGTATACCAGGTCCATCCGCCGCGTCCGGTATGCGGCGGCATACTGTAAACATCTGCGGAGATGACATACGGCTCAACACCGTACCGGGCAATCTTGTCCGGCGTATTTCCATGGTAAACCGGGTTTAACATCCGGAAAAGCGCTTCTGCGCCATCTCCCTGGCCCAGTTGCGCAAACGCCCACACGACCCAGGTTGCGGCATGGGTGTACTGCCCGCCGTTTTCCCGAATACCCGGTGGATAACCCTTGATATATCCGGGCTCCCGGGGAGTCTTGTCAAACGGCGGTGTAAAAAGTTGAATCAATGCATTTTCATGCTGTACCAAGCGTTTTGCAACCGATTCCATTGCGCGTTCGCGCCTTGTTGAATCCTGAGCGCCGCCGGAAAGAACGGCCCAGGACTGCGCGATTGAATCAATCCGGCACTCGTCGGATTGAGACGATCCCAAAGGCACCCCATCGTCATAGAATCCCCGCAGGTACCAATCGCCATCCCAGGCGGATGCCTCCAGGTGTTTTTGCAGCTGTTCGGCTGTTTGCAGGAATTTGTCAGCCTGCCGGTCATCTTCCATTTGCCGGCTGATCTCTGCGAAATCCTTTAATGCTGCATACAAAAACCAGCCCAACCAGACGCTTTCCCCGCTCCCGCGGATCCCGACCCTGTTCATACCGTCATTCCAGTCTCCTGCGCCCATCAGCGGCATCCCGTGACTGCCTTGGGTGGTGGCTTTGCCGATTGCGCGAACACAATGTTCATACAAAGAGAATGCCTCTGGGGTGGACTCATAATGACCGTATCTTTCCTGCTCCTCTGCTTTCAGCGGTTCTCCGAGCAGGAAAGGGATCTTTTCCCGTAAAACGGATTGATCATCTGTGGTTTTCACGTATTGCGCGGTGACATACGGCAGCCACAACAAATCGTCCGTGATGCGTGTGCGCACGCCTCGTCCGGAAGGCGGATGCCACCAGTGGAGGACATCGCCCTCTTCGAACTGGTGGCGGGCTGCACGCAGAATATGTTGCCTTGCGGTTTCCGGCTGTTGAAGGAAAACGCCCATCACATCCTGAAGCTGATCCCGGAAGCCATAGGCCCCGCTTGACTGGTAAAGGGCCGATCGTCCCCGGATGCGGCAGGAAAGGTTCTGGTAGACCAGCCACCGGTTTAACATCAGGTCCATGGCCGGATCCGGCGTTTCAATTGTCACCGCCCCAAGCAGGTCCTCCCAGAAAGCGGCCGTTTGCCCCCAGGCTTTTTCAATTTGGCCATTGCTCCGGTATTTGCCTGCCAGCTGTTGGGCATCTTCCCGACCCGCGCCTTGCCCTATCAGAAAATTGACCTCCCGCACCTCTCCGGGAGGCAGGTTGATATGAACCTGCACCGCCCCGCAGGGATCAATTCCCGCCGTGGTCGTATCGTTTAAACCGATGCGCCCGAGTGCGGCGGGCCTGCGGTAGCCGCCCATGCGGCCCAGGAACTCGGCGCGACTGGCCGTCAAACCATGAAGCGCGGTGTCCGCGGACAAAAATGCGACCCGGTCGCCAAATTCGGTATTATAGGGATTCCGTGCCAGCAGCGCCTGCCCTTCGTCGTCGTACGTGGTCACAACATAGGGCTGCATGGTTTCCCGGTCCGCGCCGAGCACCCACTCCGCGTAATAGGTGGCGGTCATCCGGCGGATATGATTTTCCGTGTTTTCAAGGCGGAGCTGAATGATTTTGACCGGATCTTTGACGGGTGTAAACATTCGCACCCATTGTCGGAAACCGTGACTGTGATGCTCGAAAACAGTGTACCCGGCTCCGTGACGGACCAGGTAGGGTTTGTCATCTCCCGCCGGCTGCGGCGTGGGCGACCAAACCTCTGCGGTCTCTTCATCTCGCAGATAAAGTGCTTCACCCGAAGGATCTGATACCGGATCATTGTGCCACGGGGTCAAACGGTTTTCACCGCTGTTAATCGCCCAGGTATTGCCGCTTCCACTCTCGGAAACCATGAATCCGAAATCCGGATTTGCAATCACGTTGATCCATGGAGCGGGCGTGGTACTGCCCGGTTCCAGGTAAATCACATATTCCCGGCCATCTGCTGTAAATCCGCCAAGCCCGTTGTCAAACAAAAGATCCGCCGGCCGCGCAATCCCGGGTGTTGAAACCTGTTTTGCCGAATGGGTGACCGCCGGTATCAAATCCGGAAGCACGGCCGGCTCGACGTAAATATCTGCCAATTGGCTCTCCATCGTTCCCTTTTCACTGTCAAGTATTGCCCGTGCAGCAGCAGCCAAAAGGATCAGATCGGCTTGCCCGATCTGATCGGCGCGCAAAAGAAAAATACCGCCTCTGTGGTTGAGCCATGCATCGCTGTTGGTCCGTATGAGCAATCGATGCAGCCGTCCCTGGACTTCCTGGGAATAGCCGGTTTCCTTCATGTTCAAAATGACCAGGTCGATCTTGAGACCACGAGTGCGCCAGTAGGCATGGGCGCGAAGAAGATCCTGAACAAGGCTTACACCCTGCTGGTCGTAAACACGGACCAGGACAATGGGGTAATCTCCGGAAATTGCATGCGGCCAGAGTCCGGACTGCCCTCTGGTATTGGCTGATAATATTTTTGGATCCGCCCGCAGGGCGGGATGCGGATACAACAGCACCGAAAGCAGGTTCTGCATCAGTGCAAGATCCGGGCTGGTCAGCTCCAGCCGGCGAAACTCGGATCTGCTACGGGCTTCGGCATCATCAAATGCCCGGTCAATGACAGCCCACTTTTGATACCGTTTGGCCGTTTCCATTGCCTGACTGCGCGAGCCGTCGGCCAGGGTAAACCATGCGATCCGGGCTGTTTGATTCGGCTCCAGTTCGATCTCCTGGCCAACGGACATAATCGGGTCCAGGCTCAAGGGGGCTTTCTCGACCGACGAAAATCCGCTGTCCGTAAAATAGACCGGATTGCGGATTGTCCGCCCTCTGCCGACAAACCGGCGCCTGTCGTTTTCATACGTACCGCTCGCCCCGATGCCCTCCGGCGGCGTCAGTCCATGTATCAGGAAAATTGGAGATTCCTCTGCTGAACGCAATCTGCGCTGAAAAATAATCCCGTTGCATGCGCTCAGATAGCGGCCTTCAACAAATAACTTATTAAAAGCCGGATGACGCCGATCCTCATCGGGCGGGGCAAGAACGACTTCTCCATAGCTGGCCAGAAACAGGCGCCGCACCCGGTCGTCCTGGTTGGTTATGGTGAGCCGGCGGATTTCAACTGCATCCTCCGGCGGGACAGTGATTTCAGTGAAGATGACAATGTTTTCAAAAGTGGTCCGGAAATCAGCTTTGTGAGGCCAGAACCGGGTCTCGGTATGAGTTGCAGCCATGCCGGCGGGCTGATAAGTGGCAGAGCGCAGTACATCATTGTCCTGATCGCGGACATAGATCCAGGTCCCGGAATTATCGAGGGTTGTATCTGCGCGCCACCGGGTCAGGGCGATATCTTCCAGCGCGGCGAATCCCCCGCCTGCGCTGGTAATAAAAGATCGCATCTGCCCGTTTGAAAGCAGGTGCACTTGTGGAAAGGGGGCATGCACCGGCACGGACCAGGAATCCAGCACGACACTTTCCTGTCTTTCACCTTTCCATATCACCGCCTGCTCCTCGGGTCTTTCAAGCGGCGCCGATTCCGGCAAACGCTCTTCGAGCAGCAATGCCACGCTCTGGATCCGGGCGTCACCGTGGAAACGATCCACCATTTTCCAATCATCCAGATAATTGAGCAGAGACAGGAAAATCATTGCCTGGTGGTGGCTGTAAAAGGACTGGACCACGGCCCTTTTTTCTCCAAGCGGCAGGCGCGCGGGGGTATAGTCCACGGACTCGTAAAATCCGTAATTGCCCAGAACCTTTTCCCGGGCAAGCATTTCAAGGTTTTCCACCACGG
>CAZTHW010000220.1:0-4623 GCA_964613595.1 uncultured Desulfobacteraceae bacterium
GCAGCCTCGCATAGTCCACTATAGCTCGTCTGCATCTTCCTCGTATCTGCGGCAAGCTTAAAAATCGCTCAATATAGGTGAAAAATAAAAATCCATCCTACCCCGGCCAACCCGATAGATCAACCCATTCATCCCCCTTGCCTGCCTGCGGGTTTCCGCCTGCCATTTACAATCCCCGCCACCCACTTTTTTCTTTTGAAACATCCCTTGACATTTGGGCCAGACAAGACAAAATTTCTTTTATACACCCGTTACCCGGATTAATGAAATGGACGGAAGAAAGGGTTTTACTTATGCCGCCCACCACCAACACGGAACTGAAGAATTTTCTGGATCAATGGCGCGATGGTGCAAACGGATGCAAACAGGTTTTTCTCCATCTGAAATCGCATATCGAGGCGCTATCCGATATCGAGCTGAATTTCGTTGCCCACCCCGGCGTGACCTACTCGCTTCGCGCCGCACGAACCGACCGGACCGACCGGGCGCTGTTTGCCTTAATCGACGTGATTGACGAAAACCCGCGCTGGCTTTCGGTCTGCTTTTATCAGGACCTGGTCTCGGACCCCGAAGAACTGGGAGATCTGGTTCCTGCGGGCATCATGGGAGAAGACGGGTACTGTTTTGACGTGGAATCCCAGGATCCGGTATTTACAGAGTATCTTTGCAGGCGCATAGACGAGGCTTGTGCGAACAACTCGCCCCGGGCGGCAAAGCTTTTTTGAAAAAGAGAGGAACACCTTGCAATGCACAACCTGAAACAAACTCTGCTTTTTTTTCTCATTCTGCTGATCCTTGCGGCCTGCACCACGGTGCCCATCACCGGTCGCCAGCAGCTCAGCCTGATCCCCGGAGACACCATGCTTTCCATGAGCTATCAGCAGTATGACGCGTTTCTGGAAGAGCACGAATTAAGCGACAACCGGGCTGACACGGAGATGGTCAAGGAAGTGGGCCGCAATATCGCAGCCGCCGTGGAGACATACTTCAAACAAAACGGCATGGCAAATCGGCTGGACAACTACGACTGGGAATTTCGCCTGGTAAAAGACGATGCCGTCAATGCCTGGTGCATGCCCGGGGGCAAGGTCGTGGTCTATACCGGCATTCTGCCGGTTGCAAAGGACAAGGCGGGTCTTGCCGTGGTTATGGGCCATGAAATCGCTCACGCGGTGGCAGATCACGGAAACGAGCGGATGAGCCAGGGCATGCTTGTCCAGTTCGGCGGCGTGGCGCTTTCAGAAGCAATGAGAACAAAGCCGGCGTTTACCCAACAGCTCTGGATGGCAGCCTACGGGGCTGGCGCCCAGGTGGGCATGCTTCTGCCATACAGCCGGCTGCACGAAAAGGAGGCAGATCGCCTGGGGCTGGTCTTCATGGCCATGGCCGGGTATGATCCGCGGGAGGCCGCGGATTTCTGGCAACGCATGGCTTCAGAAAAAGACGGCAAGAGCCCCCCGGAATTTTTGAGCACCCACCCGGCAGATGATAAGCGCATCGCCAACATCCGATCCATGCTCCCCGAGGCCATGCGGTATTACAGAAGACAATAACAATTCCATCCGCACATTGACCGCCCGAACCCTGCGGCTATCCGAAGAACCGGTATTTGTTATCTTACAGCAAAAACACCGGTAAATCATGTTTTGACTCTGCCTGCAAAACATAAAACGCTTTTATTTTCCGCCTGCTTGACATCCTGAAAAATTATTTATATATTACAATTTAACGATATAGTTGGCGGGAATGGAAATACCCGTTCTGCTTGCAGCCGGAGGCAAAAGAAATGAAAAAATTCACAAAGGTCATGAAGGCCCTGTCTGATCCAACCCGGGTCAAAATCGCAAAAATGCTACAGCGCAGAAAGATGTGCGTCTGCGAAATCCGGGAAGCCCTGGACATCGCTCAGTCCACGGCAAGCAAACACCTGAAAATCCTGGAAGAAGCCGGACTGGCGACCTACAAAAAAGACGGCCTGTGGGTGAACTACACCCTGGCGGACGGATCTGACAGTCCGTATGCGGCCAGCATGCTTGGAAACCTGAGACACTGGCTCGAAGACGACCCGGAAGTGGGCGAGCTGGTACGCCGGCTTCCGGAAATCCGGCGCGAGGACATCTGCTGTACCCGTACCCCCCGGGCCAGGCAGGCACGGGGCTGATTTTTTTCCAAAAGAGGAGGTTTAAAATGGATATCAAAGTACTGGGCCCGGGCTGCCCGAAATGCGCCCAAACCGAAGAAACCGTCAAGCAGGCCATCGCAGAGGCGGGCACGGAGGCAAACGTGGAAAAAGTCACCGACACCATGGAAATTGCAAAATACGGGGTTTTCGGCACGCCTGCCGTGGTGGTGGACGGAGAGGTCAAGTCCGTGGGCAAGATACCGAAAAAAGAAGATATTCTGAAGTGGATCAAATAAACGCATCGGGAAAAGAACAAATGAGCGAATCCACCGCCAAAAAACTGCCGCTTCTCGACCGGTTCTTGACCCTGTGGATCTTTCTGGCCATGGCTGCAGGGGTTTTGTCCGGCTATTTCTATCCGGGGGTCACGGACCTGCTGGATCATGTGACCGTGGGCACCACAAACATCCCGATCGCCGTGGGCCTGATCCTGATGATGTATCCGCCCCTTGCCAAGGTGCGCTACGAAAAGCTGGGCGAGGTCTTCCGGAACTACAGGATTTTGGGCCTGTCCCTGGTGCAGAACTGGGTGATCGGTCCCGTTCTGATGTTCCTGCTGGCAATTGCATTTCTGTCCGGCCACCACGAATACATGGTGGGCCTGATCATGATCGGCCTGGCGCGCTGCATTGCCATGGTCCTGGTCTGGAACGAGCTGGCCCGTGGCGATGCAGAGTACTGCGCGGGACTGGTGGCGTTTAACTCGGTTTTCCAGGTGCTTTTTTTCTCTGTTTATGCCTGGTTTTTCATCACCATCCTGCCGGGATGGTTCGGGCTTGAGGGTGCGGCCGTGGATGTCACCATCGGCCGGATTGCAGAAAGCGTGTTCATCTACCTGGGCATCCCGTTTATCGCGGGGATCATCTCGCGCTTTATCGGCCTGAAGATCAAGGGCGATGACTGGTACATGGAAAAATTCATCCCCAAAATCAGTCCGCTCACGCTGATCGCGCTGCTGTTTACCATCGTGGTCATGTTTTCGCTCAAGGGCGAATACATCGTAAAACTGCCGCTTGACGTGGTGCGCATCGCCATTCCGCTGTGCATCTATTTCGTGGTCATGTTTCTGATCACCTTTTACATGTCCATGAAATTCAGGGCCACCTACGAGCAGTCCACCACGTTGTCGTTTACCGCGGCATCCAACAACTTCGAACTGGCCATTGCCGTGTCCGTTGCCGTGTTCGGCATCAACTCGGGCGTGGCATTTGCCGCGGTGATCGGCCCGCTGGTGGAAGTGCCCGTACTGATCTCGCTGGTCAACGTGGCCCTCTGGTTTAAGCGCAAATATTTTCCTTATGCAGTGGAAACCCCCACGGGGGTATGTCACGTGACGTGCAGGGATTGAGCCGATTTTTTTAACCAACCATGCATTCAAAACACCCATGAAACCAATAACCAAACGGATCGTCCACGCTGTTTTTCTCATTGTCGCCGCCCTGGCATTCTGGGGCCTGATGCAAGGCGGAACCGCGTTTGAGTCGGCCCCGCAGCAAACAGGGGAAAAAGGCAAGGGCGAAGCACCTGCGCCCGGCAGAATCACAATGCTTGACCTGGGCGCGGACAAATGCCGGCCGTGTAAAATGATGGCCCCCATCCTGGAGGAACTTGAAAAAGCCTATGAAGACCGGGCGGAAATCATCTTCATCGATGTATGGAAAAACCCGGAGGTGGCAAAAGAATACGGCATCCGGGCCATTCCCACCCAGATCTTTTTCAGTAGGCAAGGCAAGGAGGTCAAGCGGCACACCGGGTTCATGGACAAGGAAACCATTATAGAAAACCTGTCCGCCCTGGGCGTGGAGCCGCCGGAAAAATACCGGGATTCATGATCACGCCACGCACAAAAGAATTCATATGAAATCCAGAAAAACATTCCGAATAGGGGTCGCAGGCCAGGCAGGAGCGATCATCGTGATTGCATGCCTACTTGCGGTCTGCACAAATATTTTGCGCGACAGCGGGCTCCCGCTTGTGGGCGACTGGTCAGCAGATTCCCGGTTCGCGGATAATTCCGGACAAAGCCTGGTGATCGGCCTGACAGCGGCAAGCCGGATGTACGCGGAAAACAAGGTTATGTTCGTGGATGCACGGCCTGAAAGCCAGTACAATCAGGGCCACATCAAGGGAGCTGTTTGCCTTCCCTGGCATGAGGCGAACAGGCGGTTCATGGAAGTCGCAGACCGGCTGGAAGGCGAAAAAACCATCATTTGTTACTGCGACGGGGAAAACTGCGAACTGAGCCACGAGCTTGCACTGTTTCTCGAAGACATGGGCTTTGAAGACGTCCGCGTTCTTGTAAACGGCTGGACGAAATGGCGCAGGGCCGGACTCCCGACACAGAAGGAAGACCGGGAAAATGGATAAGCGGTTTTTTGAAAAAACAGAAAAAATCGGATTTGTTTTAGCCAGGATCCTCATGGGCGCGGTGTTTTTATATG
>CAZTHW010000221.1:0-4590 GCA_964613595.1 uncultured Desulfobacteraceae bacterium
AGCTATAAAATTCGAATATCGAAATTCGAAACAAATCCGAATGACGAAATATCAAATCTTGATAAACTCGTAAAAATTCATTTTGAGCGACCCTCAGAGAAATGCTTTTTTTGCGCTCTTGCGAAATTGCAATTCGTGGCACTGACGGCGGTGCGAAAAAGCGGGTTTCCGAGCGGAAATTGAGGCTCCAGGAGGCTCCTGGAGCGAGGAAACTCCTTTTTCGCACCGCCGATCAGCCAAGGGGTGCTTAAAGATTTCCTTTAGGCAAAAAACTTCTCCAGGGGCGCCTATCCGGGCGATTTGAGCCATGCCCGGGTCGCACCCCATCCGCCGCTCTCCGGGGCCCGGGAAAAATCGTCCACCAGCCGGTGGCGGGAAAGCACCGCGTGCACCTTTTTTCTGAGCTTGCCCGTGCCCTTGCCGTGAATAATGCGAACCGTGTAAATTCCCTTTTCCAGGCAGGCCTCCAGGTAATCATCGAGCAGCGGCCCGACCTCGCCGGGCCGAAACGTGTGCAAATCCAGCTCGCCGGTAATCGGGATATGGACGGGATCGTCTTCCATTTACATGCCTCCCCACGCCAGCAACAGGGCCAGGATGCCGGCGAACACGAAGTGACTTTCCATGATAAAGCCCCGCAGAACCCCCAGAAACCGGCCGCTTTGCTCATGAACGTGCAAAAAAACAAGCATGGCGGCCGGAACAAGGCTCATCACCGAGGCGGAAAGCGGAAGCACCCCTGCAAGCGCACAAATTGGCAAAAACACGACCGTTGCCGCCAGGACGATTTTCAGCAGCCGCATGGTGCGGCGTTCGCCCAGGAGAATGGGAATGGTTTCCCGGCCCGCGATGCGGCTGCCCTGCATGTCAATGATATCAAAAAACGCGGTGCGCACGAAAACAATTGCGGCAATCCATATAAAAGCGGCCACTCCGGCCGGGGCGATTTGTCCGTATACATCCAGGGCCGGAAAAAGTGCGGCCACAATCGCCCAGGCCAGGGTCACCAGCACGGTCTTGGAGCCGGGAATGCGCTTTAACACGGGCACCCTTTTCAGGCCGGGGTGCCCGTCCTTGATTTCCAGGTTATACACCACGCCAAGCAGGCTCATGACCAGCAAAAGAATAAAAAACAGCGGCCCCATCATCCATGCAACGGCAAGCCCGCCGATCCCGGAGGCTGCGGCCAGGCCGGTCAGGGTATACCGGTTGTCCTGGTAAAACCGGGCCCGCTCGGGATCGTTGTAGCTGTCCACGATCCGGTCAAACATGTGGTGAAGGGTATGCATGGAAAGGATATAAAGCCCGGCGATCCCGATATATGCCGGTTTTGCCGCAGCTCCCTGCAGCCACGCCCCAGCCCCGGCAAGGCAGGCCGCGCCCAGGGCCAGGTAAAGATTGGACAGCATGAGGTTTCGCACCAGCGTGTAGCCCCATCTCCGGATCCGGCCATCTTTTCCGGCCAGCCGCTTTTCCAGGTGCTGCATTACCTGGCGGATAATCCAGTTGGGCGTGGAAGCGCCCGCGGTAACAGCGATGGTGCGGCATTCCGAGAGTTCGGGAATCGGCAGGTCCTCGGCCTTTTCCGCGTGAAGAGCGGTTTTCCCGGACTGACGGGCAATATCTGCAAGCCGGCGGGTATTGCCGCTGTTGTATCCGCCCACCACGACCACGGCATCCACCTGCCCGGACATGTCCTGGACTTCGCGTTGGCGCTTTTCCGTGGAATCGCAGATGGTGTTAAACACGCGGTAATGGGGATTGTGCTGTTGGGCCCACTTCTGCACGCTTTCGAAAAAAGCGGTGTTCTGCGTGGTCTGGGCAACGATAATGGCCCTGTCAAAATCCGGCAGGGCTTGGAGTTCTTCCAGGGAATTGATCACGTATCCGTGCTTTCCGGCATACCCGAGCAGTCCGGCGACTTCGGGATGCTCCCGGTCTCCTGCAATGATCACCGAATATCCATGCCGGGCGTGCCTGGAAATAATGGATTGCACTTTGATCACCCGCGGACAGGTGGCATCAATTACATGAAAGCCGGCATTTCTCAGCGCCTCCCGATCGCTGGGCGGCACCCCGTGGGCCCGGATGATAACCGTGCCCTGCCCGGAATTCGGAATCTCCTGCAGCACAGAAATATTTTTCTGCGAAAGAATTGACAGGACCTGCGGATTGTGGATCAGCGGCCCGTAGGTATAGATCTGTCCCCCGCTGCGGTTGGCCGAATCCAGGGCGAGTTCCACGGCCCGGCGCACGCCCATGCAGAACCCGGCTGTTTTGGCAATCGTAATCTTCATTGCGCTTGGGCAAGCTGCCGGTCAAAGCCGGGCTCAGGAGTCATTTTTTTTGAAAAAGACCTTGTGATCCACAAGAGACAAAGAGTGAATCACGGCCCTGACAAATTTCTGCTCTCCGAAAATATTGACCAGCCGGAACCCGTCGCTTTCCGGTTCAATGGTGTCCACGGCTTCCATGAGCAGTTCCTGATCTTCACCTTTTATCATATAGGCATTGGCTTCACACATGATTCGAATCTTCCCGGTTTGATTTGGATGCGTCAAAAAACGGCACCAGGTGCTCCTCCACGAGAATGTCGAGAAGGTGCGGCAGCGGCTGGTTCGAGGCGCCGACAATCACCACGTTTTCCTGGGAAAGCGGAACCAGCAGCTTGCGGGCCTCGCTGGAAGCCACGGCCCCGGCGATTTTCGGACTGACCTCGCCCATCATGGCATTGGCCATGACAATGCCCACCGGACCGATGATGACATCCATCCGGGGCACGGTCTGCACAATGGCATTTTCCCCGGACGCGCCCCGGTTGGCCCGGGCCTTTAACATCTGTGCCGTGGCAATGGCATTTGTCCCCAGCGCAACGATGTCAACGTCCTCCTCAAAAAGGGCCCTTAGCCGCTTGATGATGGTGGCGCCGATACCGCCGCCCTGACCGTCAATTACGCATATGGTTTTCATATTACAGTTTTTTAACCTTCCGCATCTGCCGGCGCTTGCGCTTGGGCGGGCGCCTGGCCGGTCCCTTTTTCCGTGTGGTCGGCTCCCAGCCCGCGTCTGCTTCGTCTTCCGGATCCAGGCCCTTTGTTTCCACAAGCTGCGCCATGGCCATTTTGTCTTCAAACGGCTCCGGTGCGACCACCTCGGCCCCGGCCGCGGCCACGGCACTTGCCAGCGGCCGATCGGCAGTGACCACAAGGGCTTTTTCCCCTTCATGCCGGGCCATTTTCCGGATCACCGCGTCAGCGGTCTGGCCATGGCGTGAAAAGCGGATGCGGATACCCTTTTGCGAGGTATTGGATTCAAAATCATCATGATTTGCCGCACCGTCAAAAACCACGGTGATCTTGTGGCCCTTGACCCGCTTGTATGCCGCCAGCTGGTCGATTAAGGCACTGCGCCCCAGTTCCAGGCTTTGGCGCTCTTCTTCCCGCAGGGGAGCCGAACGCCGGATGAGATTGTAGCCGTCTATAATCAGGTGCAGTGACATGGATCATTACAGCCCGGATCATGATTTGAGCATCGACAGCAGCCGGTCCAGGTCCTTGTCGTCGTAGAACTCCAGTTCCACGCGGCCCTTTTTCCCGTGCCGGCGGATCTTGACCTTTGTGCCGAAATGGCGGCCCAGGTCTTCCTCGAGGCTGGCAAAATGGACGTCTTCGGTGCGGGCCGGCTTTTCCGGCTGCGCGTCGGTTTGTTTATTGAGATGCGCCACCAGCTTTTCGGCCTCCCGGACCGAAAGCATGCGCGACAGGATGGTCCGGCAGGCCTTGTTCTGAAGGGCGGCGGTCTTTGCGCCGAGCAGTGTGCGGGCATGCCCCATGCTCAGTTCGCCGGCGCGCACGTGCGCCTTGACCGTGTCTGTAAGCTGGTTTAAGCGCAGAAAATTGGCCACCGCGGACCGGCTTTTGCCCACCCGCTCGGCCACCTTTTCCTGGGTGAGCCCGAAGTCCTCGAGCAGTCTTTGATAGGCCTCGGCTTCATCCATGGCATTGAGATCGGCGCGCTGAATGTTTTCAATAATGGAAAAAGCCAGCAGATCTTCATCGCCGATGGTTTTCACCACCACCGGCACCGTGAACAGCCCGGCCATTTTCGCGGCCCGCAGCCGCCGCTCGCCGGCAATGAGTTCATAGCCGCTGGCTGCCTCCCGGACCAGCAGGGGCTGGAGAACACCGTGCAAGCCCACGGATTCGGAAAGCTCGGCCATTTCCTCCTGGGAAAACTGCCGGCGGGGCTGAAACGGATTGGGGTGGATCAGGTTGATGTCACAGGTAAAATACTCGGCGCCCCGGGTGCCGTCGCCTGCTTCCATATCCGGGAAAAGCGCATCCAGTCCCTTTCCGAGGCCTCTTTTGCGTTTTTTTTCATTGGCGCCGGATTCATCCGGTTTCATGCACCCACCTTCTCAAAATTGACTTCTTCTAAGTAGTAACTTAAAATTTTATCTTATAATTTTAGTTACTTGTAAATTCGGGTTTCGCCCCCGGCGAAATGGGGTGCTTCCAAGGAAGTCCTTTTTTGCCCTCTCACGAAATTGCTCTTCGTTGCCCTGACGGCGGTGCGGAAAAGCGGGTTTCC
>CAZTHW010000222.1:0-4587 GCA_964613595.1 uncultured Desulfobacteraceae bacterium
AGACGAGCTATAGTGGACTATGCGAGACTGCATCTGACGCAGTAGATGCGGCAAACTTGGAAATCCCGGAGGGTTTCAAATTTTAACACCTGAAAATGACTTAATTCCTTAAAAAAATAAAAAAGATTGATCCGTGTAAAAATTTGAAACGCTCAATTTAGGTTAAACCCATGGCCGAGATTGCATACAAGGAAGCCTCAGCGCATATCCGGAACACGGGCAAAACCGGATTTTCCCCGGTCTATCTCGTGTACGGGGATGCGTATCTGCGCCAGCGGATTACCAGCGCCTTAATCGATACGATTCTGCCGGACCCTGAATCCCGCTCCATTTCCCTGGAAGTCGTGGATACCGCCGAGGGCGCGGCAGCCAGCGAGGCTGCCGAGCGCGCGGGCACGTTTTCGTTTTTTGCCGGCAACAAGGTGGTGCTGTTAAAGGCGCCGAATCTGTTTACATCGGCATTTGATCCGGCAAAGCACCTGGAAAAGGTGCGGGCCGCCCGCGAAACCGGGGACGGCTACAAGGCCGCCCGGCTGCTCGAAGATCTGCTGGCCCACCGCGGCTGCCGGGCTGAAGAGATCGCCGGCGCGGCAGCCGAAGAAATCTCCGCCAGGCTGAAAATTGACACAGACACCCATCCGGATGTGGCCTGGATCTCTGAAGTCGCGGAAAAATGCAGGGAACTGCCCGACTCGGCCGACGGCGGCAAAACCGATGATGCCGGTATACTGCTGTCTGCCATCAAGCGGGGACTGCCGAAAAACCATTACCTGCTCATTGCCGCAGACGGTGTGGACCGGCGCACAGGTCTTTACAAGGCCATTAAGGCGGCCGGTACCGTGATCAACTGCGCGGTGCCCACCGGCGCGAAAAAGGCCGAACGCGACGAGCAGCAGCGGATCCTGGGGCAGATCGCAAAGGAGACCCTGGCCCCGCACCAGAAAACCCTTGAATCCGGCGCCTTTGAACAGATCTACCAGCGCATCGGCTTTGACCCGGGCGGTTTTGCCGCCAGCCTGGAAAAGCTGGTCCTTTATGCCGCGGATCGGGCCCGCATTACCGCGGGTGACGTTGCCGCAGTGCTCGAGCAGAGCCGGGAGGACCCGGTCTTTTCGTTCACAGGTGCGCTTGCCGGCCGGGATGCGGACATGGCCATATATTACCTGCATTCCCTGCTGGCATCCGGGTTTCACTACATGCAGCTGCTCTCGGCAATGATCAACCAGGTCCGGCGCCTTGTTACCGTCAAAAGTTTTGTTTCCGGGTCCCGGGGCGGGCAGTGGGCGCCTGCCATGGGATATGACCGCTTCAGGCAGCAGGTGATGCCGGCAGTAGTCGAATATGACAAGGCCTTAAGCGATGATGCCCGGGAAATCAAAAGCCACCTGCAGCCCGGGGCAACCGGCAAAAAAAGCGGGCCGGCAAGCGACCTGGTAATCGCAAAAAACCCCAAAAACCCGTACCCTGTGTACCAGACGTTTCTCCAGTCCGACCGGTTTACGCAGGCAGAACTCAGCGAGGCACTGGAGACGCTGCACCGGGCCGACATCAAGCTGAAAACCACGGGCCGGTCACCGGCGGCTGTGCTTGAGTCCGCGATTTTCAGGATTTGCAGAAAACCCGGAAGGGCGGGGGAAAATCATATTCACAAAAAACAAACAACAACATGACGCAACACCCTGATCTTCCGATCCACGAATACATCCGGTCGCTGAAACAGTCCGTGCGGCTGGGCACCCAGGTGGTGCATCACGCGGTTTTGCCGGAAAGCCCCCCGCAATATGCAGAAACCGATCCGGATTCACAAATTACCGGCCTGCTTGAAGAAATGGGCATCTCCGCCCTGTATACCCACCAGCACGAGGCCATGTCAAAAATCCGGGAAAAACAGCACGTGGTGGTGGCAACGCCGACTTCCAGCGGCAAGACCCTGATTTATAACCTGCCGGTGCTCGAGCGGATCATGGCCCGCCCGGAAACAAAGGCCCTGTACATGTTTCCGTTAAAGGCCCTGGCCCAGGACCAGCTGCGCACCTTTCACCAGATGGCCGCGGGCTGCCGGGGCTTTGCCCCCACGGCATCCATCTACGACGGGGACACCACGGCCTGGCAGCGCAAAAAAATCCGGGAAACCCCGCCCAACGTGGTTTTGACCAACCCGGAAATGCTGCATCTTGCCATTCTGCCCTACCACGAGAAGTGGACGGAATTCCTGGCGGATCTCGAGTTTGTTATTATTGACGAGGTGCACACCTACCGGGGCATCCTGGGCTCTCACATGGCCCAGGTGCTGCGCCGGTTCCGGCGCATATGCGCGCAATACGGCGCAGACCCGGTGTTCATCTTCAGCTCTGCCACCATCGGCAACCCGGCAGCCCTGAGTTCCGCCCTGACAGGCCTGGATGTAAAACCGATTCAAAAAACCGGGGCACCGGAAGGAAAACGCCACCTGCTGTTTATCAACCCGGTGGACAGCCCGGCGCGCACGGCCATACTTTTGCTCAAGGCGGCCCTGCACCGGGGCCTGCGGACCATTGTCTACTGCCAGTCCCGGAAAATGACCGAGCTGATCGCCATGTGGGCCGGAAGCCAGAAAGGCGCGTTTGCCGGAAAAATCAGCGCCTACCGGGCCGGTTTTCTGCCCGGGGAGCGAAGGGAGATTGAGCAGAAGCTTCTGTCCGGGGAATTGCTGGCGGTGATTTCCACCAGCGCCCTTGAGCTGGGCATTGACATCGGGGATCTGGATCTTTGCATCCTGGTGGGATACCCGGGCACGGTCATGGCCACGCGCCAGCGAAGCGGCCGGGTGGGCAGAAGCGGCCGGGATGCCGGCATCATCATGATCGGCGGAGAAGACGCCCTGGACCAGTACATCATGCGGCACGCCGGGGATTTTATCCATATGCCGCCGGAATCGGCCATGGTCAACCCGGACAACGCGGACCTGCTGGAAAAGCACCTGGTGTGCGCGGCAGCCGAACATCCCCTGGCTGCAGACGATCCGGTCTTTTCCCCGGCCGTGTCCGGCCCGTGCCTGGCGCGCCTGGTCGGCAAGGGCGAGCTGCTTTGCAGTGAAGGCGGTCACATCTATTATGCCGCCCGCAAGCAGCCCCAAAGAAACATCGACTTGCGGGGATCTGGCAGCCGGTTTAACATCATTGACGGCAAAACCGGGGAAAACCGCGGAGAGGTTGACGGATTCCGGGCCTTCCGCGAAACCCATCCCGGGGCGATATACCTGCACCTGGGCGAGACCTTCCGGGTGGACCGTCTGGATCCGGAAACCAAGACGGTCACGGTATCCAAAGCGCGGCCCAACTATTACACCCGGGTGCGGGCCAACAAGCAGACCGAGATCCTGGAGGAATATGAGCGCAAAACCGTGGGCGGCACCTGGGTGGGATTCGGCCGGCTCAGGGTCACAGACCAGGTCACGGGTTATGAAAAGCGCCAGATAAGGGATCAAAAGCGCATCAACATCTTTTCCCTGGACCTGCCCCCGCAGGTTTTTGAAACCGAAGGCATGTGGTTTGCCGTGCCCCCGGCGGTACAGAAAAAAACCGAAAAGGCGGAAATGCACTTCATGGGCGGCATTCACGCGGTGGAACACGCGGCCATCGGCATCTGCCCGCTGTTTATCCTGTGCGACCGCGATGACCTGGCCGGCATTTCCACGCCGTTTCACGCCCAGTTGCAAAGCCCGGCCGTGTTTGTTTATGACGCCTTTCCCGGCGGCATCGGTTTGTGCAGAAGTGCTTACGCCCGGGCCGGTGAACTGCTGGCCCGGACCCTGAAGGTGATTTCGGACTGCGCGTGCGAAACAGGATGTCCCGCATGCGTGCATTCGCCCAAGTGCGGATCCGGCAACCGGCCGATTGACAAAATTAGCGCCGAATTCATCCTGGATGCCCTGGTAAACGCGGATGAAAACCGCGGTCAAGAAGACCCGTACGGCATGGCGCCCGCGGTTTCGGCAGTCCCGGCGCCGGAATCAGAACAACGCAAGCATCCCTATGCAGATATCACCCGGTACGGGGTGCTTGACATTGAAACCCAGCGCAGCGCCGAGGAAGTGGGGGGCTGGTCGAATGCCGCGGCCATGGGCATAAGCTGCGCGGTGCTCTATGATGCCGAAGCCGAAGATTTCCTGGTGTTCGGCCACGATGAGATCGGCGAACTGGCCGATCGGCTATGGGCACTCGAGCTTGTAATCGGATTTAACATCCGGCGCTTTGATTACCAAGTGCTTTCGGGATACGTGAATCTGCCTTTCCGGCGGATGCCCACCCTGGACATCCTGGATGACGTATACACCCACCTGGGATACCGGCTGTCCCTTGAGCACCTGGCCCGCGTAAATCTCGGCGCGCCCAAGAGCGCAGACGGGCTGCAGGCGTTGAAATGGTGGAAAGAGGGCCGTATCGAAGAAATCATCGCATATTGCCGAAAAGACGTGGAAATCACGCACGATCTGTTTTTGCTCGGTCGGCGGCAGGGCTATCTGCTTTTTGAGAACAAGGCGGGCAAAAACGTGCGCATCCCCGTGGATTGGTAATATAAAATCCTGCAGCTGAAAAACTATTATTG
>CAZTHW010000223.1:0-4543 GCA_964613595.1 uncultured Desulfobacteraceae bacterium
AGATGTATCGCTCCCTTCAAAAAGGGCCCTGATTATATTGACGCGGGGTGGCTGGCCCTTGCGGCCGGCCGCCCGTGCCATAACCTGGATCCCTTTCTTTTTTCCGCCGCGCGCCTGTGCGCCTCCTTTTCCCATGTTTCCCAAAAGTCCGATCTCGCCGTGGTTGAAGGCAACCGCGGCCTTTATGACGGACTCGATGCTGACGGCACCACCAGCACCGCATCATTGGCAAAGATGCTTGGTACTCCGGTGATTCTTTGCGTTGACTGCACCAAGACCACCCGGACCATGGCAGCATTGGTGCTGGGTTGTCTACATTTTGACCCGGAAGTCAATATTTGCGGCGTGATTTTAAACCGGGTGGCCGGCAGCCGGCACGAGCGGATTCTTCGGGCAAGCATTGAAACCCATTGCGGGATCCCCGTGCTTGGCACGGTTCCCAAGCTCAGCCAGGAGGACTTCCCGGAACGGCACATGGGACTGATCCCCACGGTTGAGCATGAGCTGGCCGCCAAGGCCATTGATTCCGCCGCGCAGATTGCCCGGGACCATATCGATTTGGAGCGGGTGATCCGTATTGCGGAGCGGGCCGCTGTCAACCCGTTATGCCCGGGGTCTGCGCCCGCCGGCCTGCCCGAACACGGAGATGTTTTCTCCGGTCACGGTAAGACAGGAAAGCAGGTGCGCATCGGCGTGGTCAGGGACTCGGCTTTCCAGTTTTATTATCCCGAAAACCTGGAGGCCCTGCAGGCGGAAGGGGCGGAACTGGTTTTTGTCAGTCCCCTTGCAGATACGGTGCTGCCTGAAGTGGACGCGCTTTACATCGGCGGCGGGTTTCCGGAAACCCATGCCCGGCAGCTGGCTGAAAATCTCAGGTTCCGCAACAGCATCAGCAATGCCGCTGACAGCGGTCTGCCGATCTATGCCGAATGCGGCGGCCTGATGTATCTGGGCGAATCCCTGGTGCTGGATAATGCATATCCCATGGTCGGCGTTCTGCCTGTGGTATTCGGGTTTTCCCGCCGCCCCCAGGGGCATGGTTACACGATTGTCTCGGTTAAAGGCGAAAATCCGTATTTCTCCACGGGCCGGGAGCTGCGGGGACATGAATTTCATTATTCCCGGGTCCTGGAATGGAAAGGCCGGGATTCGGATCTGTTGTTTTCCATGAAAAAGGGGCGGGGTATCGTGAATCAAAGGGACGGCTTGTGCTACAAAAACGTGCTGGCGACCTATACCCATATCCATTCCCTGGGCGCACCCGATTGGGCGGGGGCACTGGTACAGGCGGCCAGGAGATACAGGGGAAATTCCGCTTAAGCGTCTGCAGCATGAAACCAAAAAAGGCCGTGTGCAGATGACGCTTTTGCACACGGCCTTTTTCGTTTTTTGCTTTTTCCCCGGGGCGGGGAAAAGCGCTTATATATTTCTTATTTGCTTTCCTTGATGTGGCACTGATTGCAGGCAACCGGGCCTTTCTGCTTTTTGTGACAGCTCACGCAGTTGACGTGAACAGCGGCGTAGTAGGCCTTCAACGTTTCTGCGTCCGGTTTGGGGCCCATGAAGTCCTTGGGCGTTCCCGCGCCTTTGCCGCTGTGGCATTCAAAGCAGCTCTTTACGTCATCGCCGGCTTTCAGGTTTGTCAGGGGCTTTCCGTTTTTATCGTGATGGCATTCGCCGCAGCTGACTTTATAACCGTCATCTGCGGCATGCTTCTGGTGGGAAAATTCCACGATCGGCATCCGGTGCTGGTCAAATGCTTTTTCATTTTTCATCTTGATGGTGTCCGGGACAGTTGTGCCCGCATAAAGCCCGGCTGCCAGAAAAACCGTCAAAACACACGCGATTGCAGACAAGATTCCTAAGCGCTTGATCATTGCTTCCTCCTTGCGGAAACGGGTTAGAATATATCTTTTATAAACGCCTTTTTATTTTATTGCCGGAAAGACTCTATATACCAATACGACCCGTAGATGTCAACTGTTTTTCCCGCCGGGCAGGACATCTGAATTTGCAGGGCGCTGCACACTTTCTGAGCCTTGGGCCCAAATGCGGCCTATTCCGGTTCCTCTTCCGTGTCCGGGATATCCCGCTGTTTTCCGAAAACCCGTGCGCCGATAATACTGATTTCGTAAAGCACCATCAGGGGCAGCGATAGCATGATCTGGGTGACCACGTCCGGTGGTGTGAGCAGTGCGGAGCCCGCAAAGAATATCAACAGGGCGTATTTCCGGTGTTTTTTGAGAAACGGCACTGAGACCAGTCCGAGACGCGCCAGGAATGTGATTACAATGGGCAGCTCAAAAGCCACTCCAAAGGCGAGCAGCAGCTTTGAGGAAAAGCTCAGGTATTCCCGCATGGAAGGCAGGGCCTGGATGTTTTCCGTGGCAAAGCTGAGCAGAAACTTAAAGCCAAAGGGAAATACTATGAAATAACCGAAAAGGGCGCCGCCGATGAAAAAAAAGGCCGAGACGAATACAATGGGAATCATCATCCGGCGCTCTTTTTTATACAGACCCGGGGCCACGAACATCCAGAACTGGTATATGATCACCGGGGCAGCCAGCAGGAGCCCGGCCAGCAGAGAAACCTTCAGGTAGGTGAAAAACGCCTCCGGAATGCCTGTGAAAATCAGGGTTTCACCCTCCTGCATCACGCGGATCAACGGCCGGGTGAGGATCGCAAAGAGGCGTTCCTTGAAGATATAGGCGATCACGAAGCCGACAAATACGGCGATAAAACACCGAATCAGCCGGTCTCGAAGCTCCGTGAGGTGTTCGGTCAGCGGTAGTTTTTCTTCTTCATCCATGGTTCGGATCGTTTTCCCCGGGTTGCGCGTTGCGTTTCTGCTCGTCTGCTGCCGGATCCGATTGCGATGACGACTCATCTGCCGGGCCTGCCGGTTGCTTCTGCGCGGTGGAATCGCCGTTGTATATATCCTCGGGCCTTGTTGATTGCCTGTTTTCTATCCGGTTGACATTCCGGGCGGCATCATCAAAAGGTTTTTTCACATCTTCAAAGGGTTTTTTCACGTCCTTTACTTCGTCGTCCATGGACGCCTTGAAATCCTGGGTGGCATTTTTGAACTCGTTTATGGCCTTTCCCAGCGATCGGGCCAGGTCCGGCAGTTTCTTGGGGCCGAATACGATCAGGGCAACGGCCAGGATCAGGATCAGTTCAGGCATGCCGATACCGAACATAAATTGTTCTCCTTATGGAATCCGAATTTGCTGTCGCGCCCCTGTTTTCAAAGATGCGCGGCAATATGTTTGATTTCGGGAAAGATCAATTCCCTGCAGGCAAGCTTGCAGGCGTTGATGCTTCCCGGAATGCAGAAGACGGCCGTTTTGCCGATAATACCCGCGGCCGCTCGCGACAGCAGTGCCGCAGAGTCGATTTTTTCAAAGCTCAGCTGGGTAAACAATGCGGCAAACGCGTCCATTTTTTTGGAAAACATGGGCTGCAGGGCCTCTATGGTCACATCCGCAGAACTGATCCCGGTTCCGCCGGTCAGGATCATTGCATGCAGATCATGTTCGGTGATACCGTCTGCGACCGCTTTTGCGATGATACGGGAGTTGTCTGCAATGACCCGGTAGAGGGCCACCCGTTGCCCTTCCTTTTCCGCCTGTTTTTTGATCCACTGGCCGCTTTTGTCGTCTTTTTCGCTCCGGGTGGAGGAAACCGTGATAATGCCGGTGCGAATGGTTCCCGGCGCATTGTGCAGATGTTGTTTTTTCCCCATGGTCCAATAAATCCGTTTGTATGGAATAAACCGGTTTTTTCAGACTGTCACCAGGTCCACCCGGTCGGTACCGTCATACTCGGAAACCAGCACGTTGACCGCGTCTGCGCGCCGGGTATCGACGAACCGGCCCACGTAATCGGCCTGTATGGGCAGTTCCCGGTGTCCCCGGTCGATGAGAACTGCCAGTTCGATTCGCTTCGGCCGCCCGAAGTCGATGATCGCATCCAGGGCCGCCCGGATGGTGCGGCCGGTATAAAGCACGTCATCGATGAATATGATCTGTTTGCGGTTGACGTTGAAATCAATCCGGGTGGAGCGCACCTCGGGCTGATGGGAAATGCCGGTCCAGTCATCCCGGTAAAGGTTGATGTCCATGTCTCCGGTGGGCACGTCTGCAGACCCGATGCCGGAGAGGCGGTCGCCGATGCGCCTGGCCAGGTAAACCCCCCGCCTATGAATGCCCACAAGTGCCAGGTCCTCCGGGTTTTCCCGGGATTCCATGATCTGCCGGGCCAGCGTGTCGAGCATACTGCTGATTTCTGCGGCATCGCAAATGGTTTTGCGGTTGCTCATCGATTTTTCCTTTTTTCGTTCCTTTACTCCGGTTCTGCCGGGCTGCAGGAAGCCTGTGTGCCACAAAAACGATTGAAAATAAACGCAGTGTATACTATGGCTGCCGATAAGATCAAGATTTTGTTTTTTTGGACCTAAATTGAGCGATTTTCAAGTTTGCCGCAGAGACAAGGAAGATGCAGACGAGCTATAGTGGACTATGCGAGACTGCATCTGACGCAG
>CAZTHW010000224.1:0-4512 GCA_964613595.1 uncultured Desulfobacteraceae bacterium
CGGAAAAAATCAATTCCCGGGGCCAGCTCACCATCTGGCAGCGCCTGGAAATCCTGGTGGACAAGGGAACATGGCGGCCGCTGCACACCCTTTACAATCCTGCGGACAACGACGACTGCACAACCAACGTGGTCGACGGGCTGGCGCAGATCAACGGCAGGTGGGCCGTGGTCATCGGTTTTGACAACAAGTACCTGGCCGGCGCCTGGGTACCGGGCCAGCCGGAAAACATTTTGCGGGTCACGGACCTGGCCGGGCGCCTGAATGTGCCCCTGATATGGATCGTCAACTGCAGCGGGGTAAATCTGCCGGAGCAGGAAAAGTTTTATGCCGGCCGCAGGTGCTCGGGCACCACTTTTTTCCGGCATGCCGAGCTCGAGCAGATGGGTATTCCCATCCTGGCCGGCATATACGGCACCAACCCGGCAGGCGGCGGATACCAGGGCATAAGCCCCACCGTGCTGTTTGCCCACCGGAACTGCAACATCGCCGTGGGCGGCGCCGGCATTGTCAGCGGCATGAGCCCAAAGGGGTATTTTGACACCCGGTCGGCCCAGGAGCTCGTTGAAGCCGCCCAAAAGCACCAGGCCTCCCCGCCGGGCACCGTGGACATCCATCATGATGAAACCGGTTTTTTCCGGTTCGTCTTTGAACAGGAAGAAGACGTGCTTTCTGCCATGCGCGAATACATGACCAAGCTGCCGGCCTATGATCCGGATGTCTTCCGGGTGGATACACCCAAGGCCCCGGCCTATCCGGCAGATGATCTCTATTACCTGCTGCCGGCCAATCCCAAGCGGACCTACGTGCTCGAGGAAATCCTGGCACGCCTGATCGACGGCAGCGAGCACATGGAATTCCGGCCGGACTACGGCCCGGAGGTCTATACCGGCCTGGTCAAGATCAACGGCCTGCTTTTCGGGTGCATCGGCAACCGGCAGGGGATTTTGCCGAAGGGGTATCCGGAGTATGCCGATTACCCGGGCATCGGCGGCAAGCTTTACCGCCAGGGATTGATCAAGATGAACGAGTTCGTCACCCTGTGCGGCCGGGACCGGCTGCCGATTATCTGGTTCCAGGACACCTCGGGCATCGACGTGGGCAACATGGCGGAAAAGGCCGAATTGCTGGGCCTGGGCCAGAGCCTGGTTTACTCCATCCAGCAGACGGATGTGCCCATGATGCTGGTGACCCTGCGCAAGGGGTCTGCTGCGGCCCACTACATCCTGGGCGGTCCCACGGCCAACCGGCACAACGCCTTTACCCTGGGCACGGCCGCCAGCGAGATTTACGTCATGCACGGTGAGACCGCTGCGGTGGCCACCTACACCCGCCGGTTGATCAAGGACCAGCAGGCCGGCAAGCCCCTGGACCCCACGGTGGAGAAAATGAACGATCTGGTGGAAAAGTACCACGAAACCTCTCGGCCTCTGTTCTGCGCCAAGACCGGATTGCTCGACGAAATCGCGGACCTGGGCGAAATCCGCGGATACCTGGAGGCCTTTGCCGGGGCGGCCTATCAGAATCCGCAGTCCATCTGTCCGCACCACCACCTGGTGCTGCCCCGGGTCATCAAGGGATAGGAGGAAGACCATGTGGGAGGCACTCCAGATCAGCATTGCCGGTATCTGCGGGGTGATTGCCGCCATCCTGCTGCTTTACTTCACGGTCCGCATTTCCGGATATCTTACCGGAAAAATCGAGAAGAAAGGTGACAAAACAGATGAGTAACCTGTTTGAACTCGTCAGCATGTCCGGATTTCTCTATCTCACCCCGCAGATGCTGGTGATGTGGGCCATTGCCGGGGTTTTGTTCTACCTGGCCATTGCTCGCGGGTTCGAACCCCTGCTGCTTTTGCCCATCGGTTTCGGCATCCTGCTGGCCAACCTGCCGCTGACCGGGCTCATGGAGCCCGGGGAAGGTCTGATATGGCGCTTTTACCAGTACGGCATCCACTGGGAAATCATCCCGCCGCTGATTTTTCTTGGCGTGGGCGCCATGACCGATTTCGGGCCCGTGCTGGCCAACCCCAAGCTGCTTTTCCTGGGCGCCGGCGCCCAGGTCGGGGTGTATATCACCTTTTTTTCCGCATACCTGTTTGGCTTTGACTTGAGCGAAGCCGCCGTAATCGGCATTATCGGCGGGGCGGACGGGCCGACTACCATTTATCTAGGCGCCAAGCTGGCTCCCGCCCTTCTGGGCAGCGCCGCGGTGGCCGCCTATTCCTACATGGCCATGGTGCCCATTGTTCAGCCCCCGGTCATGCGGATTTTGACCACGCAAAAGGAACGCAGGATCCGCATGAAAACCCTGCGCAAAGTCGGCCGCCTGGAAAAGATCCTTTTTCCGTTTCTGGCAGCCACGGTCATCATCCTGTTGATTCCGGCCTCGGCGCCCCTGATGGCCATGTTCATGCTGGGCAACATATTCCGGGAATCCAGGGTGGTCGAAAGGCTCAACCATGCCGCACAAAACGAGCTCATGAACATTTCCACCATCTTTCTCGGCCTGCCCGTGGGCGCGACAATGAATGCCGGGCAGTTTCTGCGTCCCGACGTGATCTTCATCTTCGTGCTCGGGCTCGTGGCGTTCATGATCAGCACGGGCAGCGGGGTTCTGATTGCCAAGTTCATGAACCTGTTTTTAAAGGAAGGCCAAAAAATCAATCCCCTGGTGGGGGCGGCCGGGGTTTCGGCCGTGCCCATGGCCGCGCGCGTGGTGCACGCGGTGGGCGCCAGGGAGGACAAGCAGAACTACCTGCTCATGCACGCCATGGGGCCAAACGTGGCAGGTGTGATCGGCACCGTGGTGGCCGCCGGCATTTTTCTGACGCTGCTGGGATAAAACTGCGAATATCCTGGAAGCCCGATCCTTTTTTGAAGAGCCTTGCAAGTTTGAAAGCACCTGCAAAAAGACCCTGCTCTTCAACGCCCGTCTGCAGGCCTTGTCCGGCGGTTTCCGCGGCCGGGGCTTGATACTTTGATCATATTCATATACGGTCATAAATTGAGCGTTTCAACTTTTTACACGGATCAATATTTTGTATTTTTTTAAGGCATTAAGTCATTTCCAGGTGTTAAAATTTGAAACCCTCCGGGATTTTCAATTTTGCCGCATCTACTGCGTCAGATGCAGTCTTGCATAGTCCACTATAGCTCGTCTGCATCTTCCTTAAAATCGCTCAATTTAGGATACAATATCAAGTGGGGAAAATCAATTTACGCACAATTCGAATTTTGTTATACATTGGAACGTCAAAAGCAAGTTCTTATTCCTTGTGCGATTTGGCCTTGATACCTTGCTCAAGTTTATATACGGTGTTTAATGGTCGAGGACTTGTTATAGAGTGCTATTGATTTTTGATTAAATTCTACTCCGGGAGGACACGATGAAAAACACCGCCCATTTTGCGTTCTGGCCCAAAAGACTGCCCCATGAACTGGTTTTGCCGCAGGTTCCCCTTTATGAGTTTCTTGAAACCTCGGCGCGCAGGTATCCGGATAATCCGGCCATAATTTATTACGGCAAACCGATCACATATCGCCACATGATTGATGCGGTTGAAAGAACCGCGTCCATGCTCTCGGATGCGGGCGTGGCAAAAGGCGACCGGGTGGCGCTGTACATGCAGAACACCCCGCATTTTGCCATCGGATTTTTCGGAATTCTTCGTGCCAATGCCGTGGTGGTGCCGGTCAATCCAATGCTTACCGAAAGGGAGCTTTTGCAGATCCTGTCCGACAGCGGAACAAAGACGGTGATCACAACCGCAGACATCCACCAGAGGGTGCTGGCCGTAAAGCAGGACTCTGAAGTGCTGGAAGTGATCGTGGGCAAATATGCCGACTATCTGCCCGAGGATCCGGAACTGCCGGTGCCCGAGGCCATGCGCCGGGAGCCGGATATAGAGGCTCAGGACGGGCTGCGTCCCTGGCTTGCATCCCTGCAGAATGCGGGAACTCCGCCGCCCGTGGAAGTCAGCGTTTCGGACATGGCCATGCTCCCCTACACTTCCGGGTCAACAGGCGTGCCCAAGGGATGCATTCACACGCATGCCACCGTGATATCCAATTCGGTGAGTTCGGCCCTGTGGCATACCATGCTGGCAAACAGCACAGGGCTGTGTAGCCTGCCCCTGTTTCACGTTACAGGACTGGTCCACAGCCTGCTGGCCCCGGTTTATGCCGGATCCACGATTGTCATGCTCACCCGATGGGACCGGGAGGCCGCCATTACGGGCATTGAAAAATACCGGTGCACCCACTGGACCAATATCACCACCATGGTGGTGGACATGCTCAATCACCCGGAGATCCGGAACCGGGATCTGAGTTCGCTGATGATCATCGGCGGGGGCGGCGCCCCCCTGCCCGAGGCGGTGGGCAGAAAACTCACCGACATGACCGGCCTGACCTATGTGGAAGGCTACGGCATGACCGAGACCATCTCCCAGACTCATTTCAACCCGCCGGACCGGCCCAAGCCGCAGTGCATCGGCATTCCGGACTTTG
>CAZTHW010000225.1:0-4475 GCA_964613595.1 uncultured Desulfobacteraceae bacterium
ATTTCGAAGAATGCAGTCACGCCGTTGGCGTGATGAAATTCTGAGAAATTGCGCGAAACGAAAATATTGGTCTTTTTACGGTGCCATCATAGATTTTCAATCACGTCAACAAGCAGCCTTACCCCGAAGCCCGTTCCCCCGGGCTGGCAATAGTCACTGCCGCCCGAGGCATAAGCCGGACCGGCAATGTCGATATGGGCCCACGGCGTCTTGCCGGTAAATTCCGAGAGAAAAAGGGCCGCGGCAATGGCGCCGCCATAGCGGTTTTTGCCGACGTTTTTGATATCCGCGAAATCGCTTTTTAAAAGCTCGCGGTAGTCTTCAGGCATGGGCATGGACCAGCAGCGCTCATGGGTTTTCCCGCCCGAGGCCACGATCTGCCCGGCAAGCGTCTCATCGGTGGAAAACACACCGGCAATGTTTTCTCCCAGGGCCACCACGCAGGAGCCGGTCAAAGTCGCCATGTCAATGATTACGTCCGGGTTGTACTGGGAAATGGCATAATGCAGGCCGTCGGCAAGGATCATCCGCCCCTCTGCGTCGGTGTTTCCGATCTCAACGGTTTTTCCGGAAGCGGTTTTCACGATATCCCCGGGCCGGCAGGCACTTCCCGAGGGCATGTTTTCAACCAGGGGGATAACACCCACCAGCCTTTGTCCGTATCCCGCCCTGGCCGCGGAAATCAGGGCTGCGGCCACGGCAGCGGCGCCCGCCATGTCCTGCTTCATGGACTCCAGGCTGCCGGCGGGCTTGAGGTTGATGCCGCCGGCGTCAAAAGTGACTCCTTTTCCCACCAGCACAACGGTTTTGTCATATTCCCGGGGCCTGTGATCGAGCACCACCATCTGCGGCCGGCTGCTGCTGCCGGCGGACACGGCCATCATGGCGTGCATCCGGTTTTTCTTCAAATCCCCGGTGTCCAGGACCACGGTTTCAAGCGGCTCCTTTTCCGCGGCCTTGGCAATGGAGCGGGCAAACCGGGCGGGGCGCTTGTCGTTGGGCGGCATGCTCACCCAGTCCCTGGCCAGAAGCGTGCCCTTGCACACAATCTCGGCGTGCTCGGCCAGGCGCCGGGCCCTGCCGGCAAAATCGGCGTCCGCATAAAACAGGATGGTCTTGATCGGCTTGTGCCGTTTTTCCTTTTTATACAAATCAAACCGGTAGTTGGCCAGCACCGCGCCTTCCATCATGGCCTCGGCAGCCGCGCGCCGGTCGATGTTCTCGTTTTTGAACTCCGGGATGCAAAACAGCAACGAGGTCAGGCTCGACTTGAGCACCCGGTTGACCGCCCGGCCCGCAGACTTGCGCAGTTCCTCGCGGTCTGCGGAGGCCACCTTGCCCACGCCCAGGACCAGCACCCGCTTTGACTTCACCCCCTGGGGTTCGTAAATCAGCAGTTCATCGCCGGATTTACCGGCAAACTCCGGCCAGTCTTGGGCCCGATCCACCAGTTCCTGCAGCTGGGGATCCAGGTATGCGGCCTGGTCTTCACAGGCAACCAGCACCAGGATGTCGGTCTTGATCCCTGCCGGGTGATCGGTTCGTATTTTAATCAACAATTCCTCCAGGTAGTAATAAATCCGAAATCCGAATATCGAAATCCAAAACAAATCCGAATTACAGAAATTTTAATTTTCAAAACGGGTAATATTTCCCCTGGGAATTTTGTTTGATGGCAAAGTAATAAGTCTTAAAAATCTTATGCCCGCCAAACAATAAAAAGATAATATTCTGATTTTACTTAAACACTTAATCACTTAAAACTTAACACTGCCTGTAAAAAGTCTTTTTACAGGCTCATCAAATCTTACAGATTTCGCTCTTTCTGTATCTCCTCGTATGCTTCCTGGATTTCCCGGAACTTGTCATGGGCAAAGTTGACAAATTCCTCGGGCAGCCCTTTTGAAGCGATGGTATCCGGGTGATAATCCCGCACCAGTTTCCGGTACTGCTTCTTGATGGTTTCGTTGTCATCGCCGGGACTGCATCCGAGCACGGAATAGGAATTCTCAGAGACAGATGCGTATCCTGACTTCATGCTCTGATAATCTGAATCCGGAATCCGGAAAATCCGGACCGCCTTTTGGATCAGCGCCTCTTCGCTTTGCTCCAATTTCCCGTCTGCCACAGATACCCGCAGCAGGATGTCGATCATCAGTTCCAGAAGCTCGGGGCGATTGTGAAACTGCTGATAAAACTGGGCGGCGAATTCCTCGAACTGCTGGGGCGCGTGCAGGGCGGTATTGAATATTTTTTCCGCCATCTGCCGGCTTTCTGCATTCAAGCCCAGGTCCTCGGTCATGAACCTGCGGATGGAGGCCGCCTCCTCGTCTGTAACCTCGCCGTCCACGCGGGCCAGCTTTGCCAGCATGGAAAACGCGGCCACAAAGAAGGTCAGCTGCGAGCGTCCCTGCTCCGACATCTGCCCGGCATTGGGCAGCACCCGCTGCTGCTGCTGCTGATGGCTGCTGTCTGCATCCATCAAGTGCCCCAGAGAAGCCCCGGCGATTGCGCCCAGCGGTCCGCCAAGCGCCAGGCCGATGGTGCCGCCCACCATTTTTCCCAACCAACCCATTTCCTATGTCTCTCCTTGCCTTTTGTCCTGTATGTCGCCGGCACCGATCAATGTCCGGCGAAGCCGGTCCAGCGCGGTTTCGGCAAAAATCCGCTTGTTTGCCATCCGGTTTTCAAACGGGAATTTATAGTGCCTGGAAAAGCTGTGGCCCGGCCCGCAAAGCCCGATGCACACCATGCCCACGGGCTTTTCCGGACTCCCGCCGCCCGGCCCGGCAATGCCGCTGACCGAAAGGCCGTAATCCGCCCCTGCAACCCGGCGCACCCCCTCTGCCATTTCCCGGGCGGTTTCCTCTGAAACTGCACCGTGGGCCTCAATCGTATCCGGAGATACACCCAGCAGGTTGATTTTTGCCGCGTTGGCATAGGTTACCGCGGAAAACACGAAATAATCCGAACTTCCGGCCACGTTGGTCACCCGGTGGGCGATCAGTCCGCCGGTGCAGCTTTCAGCCAGCGCCAGCGTTGCGCAATGCTCTGTTAACAGGGCCCCGACCACTTCCTCCATGGTCTGCCCGGAATCGGAAAACACATACGCACCCACCCGCTGGCGAACCTCGGCGGCGGCTTTCTCGATCCGGGCTTCCATGCCCTCCGGGTCCCGCCCCTGGGCGGCGAGCTTCACGTGAATTACCGGAAATTCGGCCAGCATGCCAAGTTTTACATCGCCCGGACTTTCTGTCAAGTCGGCAAGACGCTCATTTACATGGGCTTCAGGAAGCCCGAACAGCGACAGCCGCTTTTCCCGGTAAAACCCCCGGGTTTTGTCATCCGCGCACTGCGCCTGGAGTTCGACAATCACGCTATCGCCCATCATGCGCCGCATTTCAAACGGCACGCCGGGCAGAAAATAAAACCGGCATCCGCCCATGGTCATGGTAAAGCCCGGGGCCGTGCCCACCGGGTTTAATATGGGCCGGGCCGAAACCGGCATCTCGGACTGCTTGGCATCTGAATCCGAAAGCCGACGACCGAATCGCTTGAAAAATTCCTCGATATAGGCTCTTGCCGTGGAATTGGGCTGCAGTTTCTCGCCTGCTGCCCTGGCTGCGCCCATGGCCGTGATGTCGTCCACCGTCGGGCCCAGCCCGCCGGTAACCACGGCAACATCGGCACGATCGGCGCTTTCGCGGAGCACCGCGGTCAGGCGCTCCAGGTCGTCGCCCACGCAAACATGTCGCCCCACGGGTATGCCGATTTCATACAGCCGGGCGGCAATAAAGGCGGCGTTGGAATCCGCCACCGCCCCGGTTAACACCTCGTCTCCGGTGGATACGATTTCCGCGATCATTTTCCGCAAACCCCTGCATGGTTGATCCGTTGTTTTTACAGGAGTCATACCGAAATGTGATTTCAAACACAATTGAAAAACCATGCCGCAGGCAGTTCAAATTTCTGCTTGACAAATCCGGTTAAAAACTTTTATTTAAAGTTCGGTATTTTCGTTAACAGGCCAAAGGCCGGATTTGAAACCAAGAGCGCGGCACAAATGACACATCAGATACTGCAGACAATCAGCCCGAATAAAAACTGGTGGTGGCGGATCTCCATATCAGGGTCTGCCTTCGGACCGGTTTGAACAAACCATAGCACAAGCAAAAGACCGAGGCGGCCCCAGGCCCCTCGGTCTTTTTTATTTTGCATTGATACATCCCAAAAAGGCCGCGGGGCAGCCCCGCGGCCTTTTTTATGGCTACGGCGCGAAAAAGAAAAACCGGCGAAAGATACACCAAAAAAACAGGAAAGGAGCCCGGCATGCTGCTGCGACAATTTCCGGACAAAGCCGCTTTTGCCGAATACTACCGAAACCATAACGTGGTGCCGGTCTGCCGCGAAATCCTGGCGGACATGGAAACCCCGGTATCGGTGCTCAAGAAATTATACACCCGCAATTCCCCCGC
>CAZTHW010000226.1:0-4473 GCA_964613595.1 uncultured Desulfobacteraceae bacterium
GTCTAATACCCGTTCTTCGGCCATTTCCCATGCCTTGCCCTGTACTGCCTCCTGTTCGCGTGCCTTGAGCATGTTTATGGTCAGCTCCAGCAGATCCCGGATCATGGATTCCACGTCCCGGCCGATGTATCCGACCTCCGTGAACTTTGAAGCCTCCACCTTGTAAAACGGAGAATCCGTGAGATTGGCAAGCCGGCGGGCAATCTCGGTTTTGCCCACGCCGGTGGGCCCGATCAGGATGATGTTTTTCGGCGCAATCTCCTCGCGCAGCTCGGGATCCACCTGGCGCCGGCGCCAGCGGTTGCGAAGCGCAATGGCCACCGAGCGCTTGGCGTTATGCTGGCCGATAATATATTTATCAAGCTCTTCTACAATTTGCGATGGTTTTAAATCACTCATAAGCGTTATATGCTATCCGTTTTTAAATTTCTTCCACCACGAACTCGTGATTCGTGTATATGCACAATCCGGCGGCGATTTCCATGGATTGGCGAACAATATCGGAGGCCTTGAGCTGCAGGCCGCCGGCGTGCCGGATCAGTGCGGTGGCCGCGGCATGTGCCGCCACCCCGCCGGAACCGATGCCGAGGATACCCTCATCCGGCTCGATTACATCCCCGTTGCCGGATATCAGAAGCATCTGACTGGCATCCACCGCGATCATCATCGCCTCCAGGCGCCGCAGGTACTTGTCGGTGCGCCAGTCCCGGGCCAGCTCCACGGCAGCCCGGATCAGGTTGCCGTTGTATCGCTCCAGCTTGCCTTCCAGCCGCTCGGAAAGGTTTAAGGCATCTGCAGTGGCCCCGGCAAATCCGACAACGATCTGATCATTATATATCCGCCTGACCTTGCGGGCCTGATGCTTGATAACCGCATCATTTAAAGTGACCTGGCCGTCCCCGGCCACAGCAACCCTGCCGTCGTATCGAACCGCCAGTATGGTCGTTCCGTGAAAATCCGCCATAAATCTCGTGCCTTTCCTTATTTCCTGGGATGTGCGCTGTCATAGGCGGCCATCAGCCGGTCAATGCTAACGTGCGTATATTTCTGGGTCGTGGAGAGCTGCCTGTGTCCCAGAAGCTCCTGGACCATCCGAAGATCCAGTCCGGCATCCAGCAGATGCGTGGCAAAGGTATGGCGCAGGTCGTGCGGAGAAACCGGCATGGTCAGGCCGGCTGCCCGGGCCGCCTGCTCCAGCATGCGCGCAACGGATCGCACGGTCAGGCGGCCGCCGTTTTTATTCAAAAAAAGCGGCCCTTTCCATATATCCGGAGTCTTCGCACTGTTGCCGTACAAATCCTCCCGATAAACCCGGACGGCCTGCCGCGCCTTCTCACCGATCGGCACGATCCGCTCAATTGACCCCTTGCCCAACACGCGGACAATCCGCTGGTCAAAGTCGATGTCCTCCACGTCCAGCCCCACCAGCTCGGAAACCCGAATGCCCGTCGAATAAAGTGTTTCCAGAATCGCCCGGTTTCGTTTTCCCGACAGCGTATGATCCTTTACCGAATCAATCAGCCGGAACATGTCATCCACGGTCAGGTAGTTGGGCACCGGTTTGTCCTGCTTGGGTGTGAGCACCGAAGCAGCCGGGTTCTCGGAGATCACCCGGTGCTTTTCCAGAAAGTTGAAAAAAGACCGGATCGCAGACAATTTCCGGGCAATCGAGGTCTTTTTGATTTTCTGCTTATAAAGCAGCCCCAGGTAGCTCCGGATCACCAGGGCACTGATCTGCTCAATGCCGGCGGACGCACCCGGATCTGCTCCTGTCTCCGCCTCCTGCGAATCCTTTGTGGCGGCTGTGGTCCTATTGGCGACAAAGTATGCCAAAAAATCCTTCAGATCCCTGGCATAAGCCCGGCAGGTGTGATCGGAATACCCTTTTTCAGCAGCCAGGTAATCCACGAATGAATCAATCAGCTCTGTTGCGGCATTTGCAGTCATTCCAGGGCGATCATGGATTCGAGTTCCAGCCAGCTGCTGACCTCCGGGAACGGATGTTTTTTCCGGTTCCACGGCTGCGAAAATACAATCGGCTGAATCCCGGCTTCGGCAAGCAGGTAACAGGTTTCCAGCCGGTCTTCCACAAAGTGGGATATGTTGCGCTCGGCCAGCACTTCCTTTTTATCCTCAAATGAGCCGGTGGCCACCACGTCAAGGCAATCGGCCTCTACATCCAGCACGCTGCAGAGCCACTCGGCAATATGGTCTCCTGCCGGCCGGGCGGTGACAAAAAGCATCTGGCGGCGGCTGCCAATGATGCGCTGCAGCACTTCCGGTGCGTGAGCGATCGGGTAAAGCGGCAGTGCGTATTTGCCCTCCAGGATCCGGAGGATGATCTCCCACATCACGGCTTCGTCAACACCATCGTACTGCCGCAGATCGTAGTCCGTTATATCCTCGTAGCGGATATGGCTGATGCCGAAATCCTTCTCAGCAATCGCCAGAAACAAAGACATGGTGTCTGCCACCACCCCGTCGATGTCAAATGCCAGAAAAGCGGGATCGATTTTCATGACTGCATGTCTGGATTATGCCACACGTCGGGTTTTTTTCTTCAAGCGACTGATTTTTCGCCGGTAAATGTCGGCCATCTTCTTGTCGTCCTGTTCAAGACAGGTCTGCCGTTGTTTTTTAAGCTCCCGGATCTTTTCCTTGATCTGGCGCACGGAAACATCGGCCTGTTTTTTCCTGCCGGTGTCTTCGATGCCCTTGACTTTTTTTATGGCCTTGATCAGTTCGGCCTTGTTCATGCCGGAAGCACCGGTGATCTCCGGCAGATTGATGGCCATATCCCGCAACTCGGAAGCGGTCATTTTCTCCAGCGGTTTTTCCTTGGTCTGCTTTTCCTTTTTTCCCATGGCTTGCTCTCATCTCCGTTGATTTTCAAGGATTGCCAAAAATACAAAGCGGAGGTCGATGCCCCCGCAATCCTATATAAAGTCAATCCTTGTATTTAAAATATATGTTTTTGCGATGTCAATGAATATTTAATGACTTATACGCGCCATGACCTTTTTCATATCCTCCCATACCGCTCTTTTGGCCCCAGGATTGACCAGCAGATAGGCGGGCTCATAGGTGGGCATCACGCAAATGCCCTGGTACTCCCGAAACTCTCCCCGGAGGCGGGAAATTGGCGACTCGGTTCGTAAAAGGGCCTGAGCGGCAAACCCGCCGAGCAGACAGATCACTTTGGGGGCGACCGCCTGAATCTGCAGTTCCAGGTGCTTCCGGCAGGCGCGGGCTTCGAATTTATCCGGCATCCGGTCGGATTGCGGACGGCATTTGACCGCATGACTAATGTAAACCGACTCCCGGCGCTGCCCGATGGCCTCGATAATCCGCGTGAGCAATGCCCCTGCTTCTCCGCTGTATGGAATGCCGGTCTGCTCGTCTTCGGCCTCCGGAAAAGGGCCGATAAACATGAGCCCGGCCCGGGGGTTGCCGTGCCCGAAGACCACGGCACGCCGTTCATCTGCCAGGCGGCAGCGCCGGCAGACGCCGATGCCTTCGGTTATCTCTTCCAGGCCACCGGATGCCCGCGCACCTGCAATCTCCCACTGTTCCGTGATCTGCCGGCCCGCCGGGCCGGCTCCGATACCGGTACAACCGATGTCATTTAAAAAACACAGGTATTGCCTGACCTCGTCAAGCATCTGCGCACAGGATCCGGGATTTACTGTTCCCATGCCAAACCCTTCCGCACTCAGGCGGTTTCCAGCGTAATGATCCGGTCGAGCAGCACGTGTGCTGCCGCCTCCTTGTCCATCAACGGCAGCTGCTCGGACTTGCCGTCCTTGTAAAACAGCCGGATGTGGTTGGTGTCTGTGCGGAATCCGGAATCCGCCCCGCCGATCAGGTTGGCGGCAATCATGTCGAGTTTTTTGGCCGCCAGCTTCGCAACGGCGTTTTCTTTCAGGTCCCGGGTCTCGGCGGCAAACCCGACCAGGATCTGCCCGGCCCGCTTGCGCTGTGCCAGTGCCGCCAGGATGTCGGTGGTTTTTTCAAGCTCCAGGGTAATGCGTTCCTGGCCCTTTTTAACCTTGTGCCGGGCGACCTCCACGGGCCGGTAATCGGATACGGCAGCCACCTTGATGATCATGTCCGCGCTGTCTGCCTCGGCAAACACGGCTTCAGCCATTTCCTGCGCGGTTTCCACCCGGACATGGTGAACCCGGTCCGGAACTTCGATCTCGGTGGGCCCGGATACCAGGATCACGTGCGCGCCCCTGCCTGCCGCGGCCCGGGCCAGGGCATATCCCATTTTCCCGGATGACGGGTTGCTGATAAACCGAACCGGATCCATGGGCTCCCTGGTGGGGCCTGCTGTGACCACCACCTTTTTGCCGAAATAATCATTGGGCAGAAAAACATCCAGGATCCGGCTGTAGATCCGCTCCGGATCAGCCAGCCTTCCCGGCCCGACCGCCTTGCAGGCCAGCTCGCCGGCACTGGGCTCCACAATGA
>CAZTHW010000227.1:0-4456 GCA_964613595.1 uncultured Desulfobacteraceae bacterium
GCCGCCGCGCCCGAAGAAAAGGCCGGATCAAAGAAAAAAACCGATACCAAGACCGTGAGCCTCCGGCTTTTCAACGAGGGTAAAACCCCGGAGGAGATTGCTGAGGCCCGCGGCCTTACAGCCCGCACCATCCAAAACCACCTAGCCTACTGGGTCCGGCAGGGCGAACTCGACATTGCCCGCCTGGTTTCCCGGGATGCCCTGGACGAAATTGCAGCCGCTTTCAAGCAACTGGAAACGCCATATCTAAAGCCCGTCTATGAATTTTTTGCCGGAAAATACGATTACGGCACCCTGAATTTCACCGCAGCCTTTCTTGAGCAGGAAAAAAAATAGATCTGTCCCCTTTTTTTGCGAAGCAGAAGTGATTCTTGACTTATGCGCAGACCTGTTGTTAATAAAAGATGGTTAAGGTGTGATTTGCTTAATAGGGAATCCCGTGAAAATCGGGAGCGGTCCCGCCGCTGTAACCCTGTTTCGCCGCTGAGGCGAAAATCTTTTCAGCACCAGACGCCACTGTCCGGTCGAAGCCGGGCGGGAAGGCTGCTGAAAAGACAGGGGAGCCAGAAGACCTGCCTTAACCGATACATCGGCGGCCTGCGGTGGTTCAGGTGCCGAACGGCCGATGTGGATACAACAGGGGCCAAGAAAACTGGGTGCAGCCCTTCAGGCACGATTACGATGTGCCTGGAGGGCTTTTTTTATGGATCCGGATCGGCCCTGAAAATACGGGAGACAGGTCAATGAGCATGAAAAAAAGGCGATTTTCAGAAAACCGCGGTTTCGGATGCAGGCTGCTGCCGGCGGTGATCGTGCTTTTTTGCGTGCAGTTTGCCGTTGTTCTGCCTGCCGCCGGCAGAAGCGTGGAAAAGGACACCAACGATGACGGCAGAATCGACCGGATCGCGGTTTTCGATGAAAACGACCGGATTGAGCGCCTGGAGCTTGACTCCGACAATGACGGGCGGATGGATCAGTTTCAGTACTACAAGAATGAAACCGTGGTGCGCGTTGAACGGGACACGGATGCAGACGGGCGGATCGAGACCATTGATTATTTTTCCGGCGGCACGCGCAAGCGCAGGGAGCGCACCGACGAAAGCGGTCAGGTCATCCGCGTGACATTTTTTGACAGCGACGGCCGGCCGCAGAAGATTAAGTCGGATACCACCGGCAGCGGTTTTTTTGACACCATATACCGGTTTGAAGACGGCAAATTGAAATTTTCAACCCGGGACGCAAACGAAAACGGAAAAATCGACCAATGGCAGAGCTTTCGGAGGGACCGCCCGCTTGCACGCCGGGTGGATCATAACGAAGACGGCATATATGAGCGCATCATTTTTTATAACAGCCAGGGCGAGCCCGAAGAAAGCCATCACGATCTTTCAGGGGACGGCAAACTCGAAACCACACGGTATTACGAAAACGGGGAAATCTCTGTTCAAAAAAAAGACATCGATTATGACGGCAAGTCAGACATCTTCACGCGGTTTGACAAAAAGGGGCAGGTCAAAAAGATCGAAGAAGACACCCGGCATACCGGCAATATTGACCGGATCCGGTATTTTGAAGCCGGCCAACCCGTGCGCATGGAATCCGATGCAGACGGCGACGGGTTCCTGGAAACCGTGACCTATTTTGAAAACGGGAAAATCCGCCGGCAGACCCGGGATGAAAACCAGGACGGCAGGCCGGATACCACGATCTACTTTAATGCCGAAGAGCAAAGGGAAAAAGCGGAAAGTGACACGAATTTCAACGGATCTGCGGATACCTGGCAGTATTACGAAAACGGGGAGCTTGCCCGGCTGGAAAAGGATGAAAGCGCAGACGGACGGGTGGATCTGCGGGCGTTTTATGAAAACGGGGATAAGCGCAAAGTGATCAAGGATGCCGACGGGGACGGGCTTTTTGAAGTTACCCAGCGCTTTGACCATGCTGAATGGTCCATGGTCATGGAACGCGACACGGATGCCGATCAGACCCCGGAGGCCCGGTATTTTTATAAACAGGGCGTGCTCAGGCAGAAGACCGCAGACGAAAACAATGACGGGGAAATGGATTTCCGGGAGTTCTACGACAAAGCCGAAAAGCTGACAAAAGCCGTGGAATACGGCAGCGGCCCAAAGGATCCAGACCTGGTATGGTTCTACAACGACTCGGAAGAACCGGTCCGCGCGCAAAAGGATCAAAACGGGGATGGAGATGCGGATGTCTGGTTTTATTATACCAACGGGCGGATCCGCCGGGTCGAGGAAGACCGCAATGCCGACGGCAACCCCGATATCTGGGAAACCTATGACGAATCCGGCGCCCTTGTCAAACGGGAAAAAGATTTGAACTATGACGGCACCCCGGATCTCACAGAGGGGGAACAAGCCGATGCAGAAACCGGCAGGGCCGCAGAGACGCTGCCGGATAAACAAACCGGAACCTAAATTGAGGCGGAACCAATTCGGAGGAGAAAACCAATGATTGAATTTTTGTCCAAGGGGGGTGTGCTGGTTGTCCCGATACTGCTTTGCTCGGTGCTGGCGCTGGCCATATTTGCCGAGCGGCTGATTCATTTCATCCGGCTCAAAAGCCGGGGCGCGGGGCTTGCGGAAAAAGTGGTGGCCCAGATCCGCAAGGGAAACGATCAGGGCGCCTACGAGACTGCGGTCCAGAGCCGTTCTCCAATGGGACAAGTTCTGAGTCAGGCGCTCGGGGTCAGGCACCAGGACCGGGAGATCCTGGAATCCGTGATTACGCATGCCACTGATACCGAGGTCCGCAAGCTGTCCAGGTACACGCAGGCGCTTGCCACCATCGGCAATATTGCACCGTTGCTGGGGCTTCTTGGTACCGTGATCGGAATGATTAAGGCGTTCATGGTGATCCAGCAGATGGGCGGCAAGGTCAATGCCGCAGTACTTGCCGGCGGCATCTGGGAGGCCATGCTGACCACCGCCCTGGGCCTGGCAGTGGCGCTGCCCACCATGGTGGCCCATTCGTATCTGATCTCCCGGATCGAGAAATATGAAGCCCGGCTCCAGGAGGGCTCTGTGGCCTTTTTAACGGCCGTGGCAGACCGGAACCTAAATTGAGCGATTTCCAATACAAAATCCTGTTTTTAAAAATTTGAAACGCTCAATTTAGGAAAAAGAAACAAGGAAATAAGCTAATGGCACTGAGATTTAAAAAGCGCGAGCGCTACATGATCCAGGCGCCGCTGACCTCGCTGATCGATATTGTCTTCATGCTGCTGATCTATTTTCTGCTGACCACGAACTTCATGGTGGAAGAAGGCATACAGGTCAAGCTGCCCCAGGCAAAGGCATCTGCGCCCCAGGCACAAAAGGAGATCACGGTATACGTGGACCAAAGCGGGCAGGCCTATCTAATGGATAAGGCCGTGGAAATGGACCAGCTCTACACCCGGTTAAACGAGATGATCGGCAACGATTCCGACCGCCTGGTGGTGGTCAAGTCGGATCGCAGGGTGGTTTTAAACAAGGCCGTAAAGGTCATGGACATTGCAAAGGCGGCAGGGGCCGCAAGGCTGTGTCTGGCCACGGAAAGGGAGAATATCCGGCGGTGAGTCTCAAAAACGACGAAAAACAGCCCAACTGGGTGCTGTGGGCCATGGTGGTGGTTTCCCTGGGAATACACCTGGTCATTTTCGTGCGCATTGCCGATCTTTATGATTCAGACACCCGGCGGGTCATCGAGCTGACCGTAAGGAAGGAAAACCCCTGGCAGCGATCCATTCCAAGGCCCCGGATGCACAGAAAAGCCCCCGAGGTCAGCAAGGTCAGCAAGATCGATGCCGCCAAACCAGAGGTGCCGGATATAAAAATGGATCCGGTGGATGCCGACGTGCCGGATAGCATCACAGAGGAAATTTCAGCGCCGGACACCTCGGGGGTTTCCGCGGATGTGGCCAACTGGCAGCCGGATGCCGGGGGCGCAGAGCGGTATATGAGCCGGAAGGACTATTTTGACATGCTGCGCCTTAAGATCGAAAGCAGCAAGGAATATCCGGAATCTGCCCGGAGAAAGCAGATCCAGGGCCGCGTGGTGGTGGGTTTTACCCTGGATGCCGACGGGACGCTGGCCTCTGCGGAAATCGTTGATTCATCGCATCATCCGGAACTGGACCGGGCGGCACTGAATGCGGTCAGAAATGCCGCTCCGTTTCCCCGGCCGCCGGACAGCCTGTTTGACGGTCCGCTCCGGATGAAAATAGCCATTCTCTTTGAGTTAACCTGACAGGGCGGCCGCCTGATAATTATAACAGTTGAATAAAAAACAGATCTGCCCCCCTTTTTCCTTTTTAGTGGTGGGAGTGGTCGTGGGGCTCTTGGTCGTGGTCCGGATGGTCGTGTTCGTGGTAACGGCGCGGGGCATGGTCGTGTTTTTCCTCCTGGCCGGGATGTCTGTGTACAAAGCGGGGGGGGTGTTCGTGTGGATG